>NZ_JBSGEL010000005.1:0-142498 GCF_053602875.1 Kitasatospora sp. NPDC004289
CGAGGCGGACATCTTCGAGCCGGAGGCCCTGCTGAGCGACGAGGCCGTGCGCTCCGCGCTGGACTGGACCCGGCCGGTCGCGCTGCTGCAGATGGCTGGTCGCCACCCATGGGACGGGGAGCACCACTCCCCGTCCCGGCGCCCCCTCGTGCTCGTCCAGCGCTCTTCCGCCGCTCGCGCCGTCCCTGGGCGGTCGGGCCTCGGGACCTGTCAGACCTCGGGGTCAGACCTCGGGCCGCACCGGGCCCGGCACGGCGGCGGCCGGCCGCACCGCCTGGTGCCCGACGCCCGGCCGCAGCACACCCGGCAGCACGGCCTCGGGCAGCCCGGCCGCCTCGTCCGGCTCCGCGAACACCTCCGGCAGCGGCAGCGAGGCCCAGATCACCTTGCCGCCCTCCCCCGTCCGCTCCACGTCGCAGACCCCGCCCGCCTGCAGGGTCACGCTTTTCACCAGCAGCAACCCGCGCCCGCCCAGCTGCCCGATGTCGCTCTCCAGGGCCTTCGGCCGGTACGGGTGCCCGTCCTCCACCGAGACCCGCACCCAGCCGCCCTCGATCGCCAGCTCGGTGGTCAGGTGGGGCGAGAGCACCGCGGCGTGCGTGACCGCGTTGCCCACCAGCTCCGAGACGATCAGCAGCACGTCGTCGATCAGCTCCTGGTACGCCTCACCCGCCATCCCCTGCGCCAACAACCGGTCCCGCACCGCGTGCCTGGTCTGCGGCACCGAGGCCTCGTGCGCCACCGCCGAGAACCGCCAGACCCCCTCACCGGGGCCGCCCTCCTCGCGCCGGCCGTGCGTGCCGTGCGCCACGCGCACCGCCCCGACCGGCGCCACCGGTCTCGTCCTCGTCACGGGCTCGGCCGGTCTTCTGGTCTGCTCCACGTCTAGCCGCCCTTCGCGCTGGACCACCGAGGCTAGGAGAACGGCAGTCAGCACCGGCTCAGCGACTACAACTTGACGTGCCGTGGCGTGTCCCGACCGTTTCCCCTCCCCTCCTGACGCTTCCCGCTCCGAATCCGCCCGGCAGCCGACGGAACATTCACGGACTGGACGGCTTCTCCACATCCACCGCCGCCTTCTCCACCTCGGGTGCGTCGGGCGGCGTCCGCGTCTGCGCCTGCGCCGCCGCGTCAACCTCAGCCGTCGCCTCGGGCAGCGGCTCGGGCAGCGGCGAGGGCTCCGCCTCCCGCCGTGCGTCCCCCAGCATCCCGATCACGCGGCGGGCCCCCACCCCGATGCTCACCAGCCCCAGGCCGTCGAAGAGCAGCGAGAGCGAGAACAGCAGGCCCAGCGTGTACAGCGAATCGCTCGGCCACTGCGCCAGCGCCAGCAGGCCGATGATCACGTCCAGCACCCCGAGCAGCAGCGTCCACCCGAACTGCGGCCCCCGCACCGCCAGCCCCCCGACCAGCCGGAAGGTCCCCGCGCTCAGGAACAGCAGCGCCGCGAACAGCGTCAGCCCCTCCGCCGCCGCGTCCGGCCGGACGATCATCACCGCACCCGCCGCGATGTTCAGCGCCGCGACCGAGGCCCCCAGCCAGAAGTAGTTCGCGTTCCGCGCCAGCACCGCGTGCGCGAGCCCGGCCGCCCCGCCGATCAGCAGCAGCCACCCGAACAGCAGCACGCCCGTCAGCGTCGCGAACGCCGTGTACAGCAGCCCGAACACCGCCGCCCCGATCAGCACCACCCCCAGCACCACCAAGGCCCCGAACCCCCGCGCCAGCCCCCGCTCCGCCGCCTCCCCGTCCCCGCCCCGGCCCTCGTTCCGCCCGCCGACCGCACCCACCACAGCCACCTCCAGCCGCCAACCTGTCCGTTCTGTGATGATGTGCCCCCATATACCCCCGCGCACCCTGTGACCGGCGCAAACGTGGTCGAGAACCACCCTCGGAGCCTGGTAATGTTCTCTGTGTCGGAGCGGGGAACACACCGCCGAGACAGACACCTAGTCCGGGTGGCGGAATGGCAGACGCGCTAGCTTGAGGTGCTAGTGCCCTTTATCGGGCGTGGGGGTTCAAGTCCCCCCTCGGACACCAGCAGTAGCCCCTCGGGGCTCGCGAAAGTGCCGGTCGAGATTGATCTCGACCGGCACTTTCGCGTTTCGGTGCCGTCACCCACCACGATGTGCCACCTGACGGGTCATTAGGGTGACGGTGTCTACGGAAGGGACGGTCCATGACTCAGGTGCTCGGTCCGGACTGGGCGGTCAACGGGCTCGACTCGAGTGGTGGTCGCCTGCCGCTGTCGGTCGAAGGGCCGGTCATGCGGGCGGTCGAGCGTCTGGCACCCGGCCTGTCGAGCGTCACCCGCTACACGCGCTACTACGCCCTCTACGCCGCGCTCGCCGCCCACGCCGAACACCACGACCTCGACTCCCAGGGTTCGCGGCGTCTGGTGCGACGTGCCGAGGTCATCCTGGCCGCGCTGTCACTGGACACCCCGGCGGAGACCGCGCCCGGCCCCGCCCACGGCGTCGACCGGGTCCGCTCGTTCTGCTCCGACGGTGGCCTGGAACTCGCCCGGGCCGCTGCCCAGAAGCAGCTGCAGAAGACCTACTCGCCACGGGAGTGGGGCTTCTGGGCACAGTACGGAGGACCGAGCGCGGTGCTCGGCACCGCCCGGCTGGTGAAGGGCGCGCTCCGCCCCGGCGCCCGGCCGTGTCCTCCCGGGGTCCGGCAACTGTTCGCTCCGGTACTGGACTTGGCGGAGCACGACTCGATCACCCCCGACCAGTTGGAGTCCGCCCGGCCGGCGGCACTCCAGCATCCCGAACAGCCCGAGACCGGCTGGCTCACCGACCTGATGACCGCGACCCGGTCCGGTGCCCACGACCCGGGCGACTGGGAGCCGGCGGACCGTACCCGCCGGGCGTCGCTACGGGTCATCGCCCGCGCGATCGCCCTGCACGGGGCGGCGGAGCCCTGGTCCGTCGAGTACCTGGTCGGATCGGCGGTCGCCTTCGGCCCGGCGCTGACGGACGATCAGGTCCTGCTCACCGTCCCGCAGGCGGCCGGGTGGCGCGGTGTCCTGCTGCGGAACTACTCGGTCAACGCCTGGCGCCGGCTCTGGGCCGGGCTGGTCTCCGGCATCGGCAGCGAGCACGGCGAAGCGGACCGCTCCCGTGAGGAACTGCGGGCCTGGCTGGCCGACCAGGTACCCCAGGACCGCTCCGTACGGGCCTTCGTCCAGGACCTGCCCGACCCGTGGGACGCCCACGGACACCCGGCCCCCGCCGAACGTGCGCTACTGCAGGACGCCGACCCCCGCGATCCGGTCACCAACCTGAAGCTGCTGCTGGTGGGCGCCCAACGCGGCGAGCCGGGTCGGTTGTCGGACGAGGTGCGGTCGATCTTCCTCGGGCACCGCCGCCGCGGTGGGGAGTTCCTCGATCCGACCTGGGTGCTCGCCCGGCTGCAGGACCACTGGGACCGCCCCGTCCGCGACCTCGCCGCCCAGCTGGCGGACGACATGCTGGCGCAGTCCCGCCGGGTGGCGCTGTCCAAGCTGAAGATCGACAGCAGCACCGGGACCGTACGGACCTTCTCCCGCCTCCACCAGCGCAACGAGCGCTACTACAAGACGGGCGACGAAGGGGACGCGGAAATCGGCACCCGTCTGCGGCAGTTGGGCTCGTTCGGCATCCAACTGGGGCTCTTCGAGCGGGATGAGGACGGCAGTTGGCAGATCACCCCGAAGGGCAGCACCGTTCTGGAGGTCCGGCAGTGAGCACCGACACCCGATGGGCCTTCGCCTCGCCGCTGTCGCTGCTGCGCGAGTGGAGCGAGCGGATCGACCAGGCCGAGCTGCACGAGCTGCTCCTGCTCGGCTTCACCGTCGACCTCCCGTTCCTCGAGAAGACCGCCGTCCCGCGTGCCCGCGCGCTCGACGCCCGCATCACCGTCGTCGGCGACGCGGCGCAGGGCCTGTACGACCCGGTCGACGTACGGCTGGCCGGCCGCAGCTACCTCAACGGCCTGGCCTCCTGCAGCGGCGCGTTCCACCCCAAGCTCGCGCTGCTGAGCGGGGAGGAGGAGACCTGGATCGCCGTGGGCTCCGGCAATCCGACCCTCTCCGGCTGGGGAGCCAACGACGAGTTGTGGACGGTCGTGAAGTCGGCACACACCCCCGCGCACCCCGTCCTCGGGGAGCTGGCCGACTGGCTGCAAGGGCTCCCCCGACACGTCCGGCTCGATCGCACCATCGCCGCCCAACTCCGGCTGACCGCCGAGCGGTTGGCCGGCCTCACGCCCGCCGCCACCTCGGATCTCCGGCTCCTGCACAACCTGGACCAGGCCATCCTCGACCAGCTTCCGCCCGGGCCGGTCGACGAACTCCACCTGTACGCGCCGTTCTTCGACCCGTCCGGCACCGCCGTCCGCCGCCTGCTCGATCACTTCTCCCCCGCCCGGGTCACCGTCGCCGTCCAGCAACGCTGGTCCAGTTACGACGGCGACGCCCTCCACCGTGCCCTCGACGGCCACCAGGCCGAGCTACGGCTCCTGGAGGAATCCAGGCTCCGTCACGGGAAGTTGATCGAGTGGCGCACCGGACCGCACTGGCACGCCCTGACCGGCAGCCCCAATCTCACCCGCAGCGCCCTGACCACCGCCACCTCGGCGGGCGGGAACTGCGAGCTCGCGACCCTGAGCTCCACCACCGGCCCGCTCCTGCCCGAGGAGGGCAGGCCCGCTCCGGCCGACGCCCTCCGCGGTCGCGGCACCATCCGCCCCGTCCTCCCCCGCCGCCACTCCCTGGTACTCCTCGGTGCCAAGGTGGACGGCGCGGGGCTGCACGTGACGCTCGGTCAACCACAGACCGTCACGGTCGAGATCAGCACCTCACCCGACGGCTCCCCGGCCTCCTGGCAGCCGGTCGGCCACGTCCCGCCCGGGGAGACCTGTTTCTCCTTCACCGTCCCGGAGGCACCCGGGGCGGCGGTGCGGGCCTCCTACCGCGGCTCGGACGGCGAACTCGTCGAGTCGGCAGCGGTCTTCGCCAACAACCTGGTGCGCTGCGCACGGCCCAGCGAGTCGCGGTCCGGCCCGAGGGTCACCCACGAGTACACCGCCGGCAGCCTGTTCGAGGACGAGCTGGCCGCCCGCCGGTTCGAGCAGGACCTCAACCGGCTCCGCCAGATCGGCAGGCCGGCCGGCTCTCCCGCCGCGACGACCGTCAGCCGCCAGGACGTCGCCACCACGAGCAGCTCGGACCAGTGGGAGAGCTACCAGAGCCAGTGCCAGGAGGCGCTGGGCCACTGGCCGACGTCACTCGCCTACGGCCCGCTGCTCACCCGGCTCCCCGCCGCGCCCGGCCGACTCTCCTGGACCGTCTCGGCGGCCGGGGACACCGAGGAGGACGCCGACCTCGATCGGACGACCGACGAGGGCACGCTGTCCGCCTCGACCGAGGACCCCGACCCCGACCTCGTACCGGACATCCCGAACGACCTCCGCGGACGCTACCGCCGTTGGGCCGGACGATGGATCGACGCGGTGTCCAGTGCCTCGGACGGGTCGGACGGCGTCACGTCCGCGCCGCTCGCCGCCCGGCTCGTCGTGGCGAGCCTCTGCGTCCAGCTGCTCGCCGCAGGCATCTGGGACGATGACGACGAGAGCTGGCGCCAACGGCTCACCGACCTGCTGGTCGCTCTGAGTGCCCGTCAGGAGACGGACTCCCCACCCGCACAGGCCGAGGAGCGCCTCCGCGCCGTGACCGCGGTCCTCATGGCGCTGATCTGCCAGGACGCCACCCTCACCGGCGACCGCGGCCGCGACATCACCGCGGCCCGCGCGTGGACGCACGCGCGGACGCTGGTCGCGGACGCCGACCCCGAGCTGGCCGAGGACCTGCTGCTGCCCTCGAAGCGCGCCCGCGCACGTGTGGTCGACCGCTGGGACCTGGAGGGTCTCCTCTCCCTCGCCCGGGACACCGATCCCCACGCGGCGGTCCGGGCGGAGTTCGAGGCCTCCGGCTGGGAGGTCGAACTCCGCGACCGGATCTGGGAGATCGCCGGCCCGTTCTCCAACGCCACCCCGATCGCCGCGAGGGCCGTCACCCGGCTGGGCGAGCACACCGACCCGGACGAGCCACTGCTCGTCCGGGCCCGCAACGGCTCCCGCTGGACCTTCATCGCCTGGCGGAGCCCCGACCTGGTCATGCTCACCCAGCAGGTCGCCAGCTGGCGGACCTACCGGGTGGCCCGACCGGCCACTCCCGCTTCGCGGTTCTCGGGCGGCGACCTCTCCGCCGTCCCCGGGCTGGTCGGACGGCCCGCCCCGCGCGCGAACGGAGCCCCGCCCCGACTCGCCGAGATGCTGGCCGACCTGGGTCTCGGATACGGCGAGGTCGTCACGTCGCTCTACTCCATCTGACGACGGGCAGGTGGCTCGGACCGGTCAGGGGCGGTCGTCGGCGGCCAGCAGGTCGTCGGCCATCAGGAGGAGCTTGGTGACCGTCGCGCTCACGTGGTCGGAGGCCGTGGGGAGGCGCTCGGCGAGGCGCTGGAGGAGGGGGTGGTCGAAGGTGTCGCGGGTGCGGAGGTGGGTGAGGAGTTCGAGGACGGTCGCCATCTCGGTCGCCAGGAGGCCGAGGGAGCCGAGGTCGCCGAGGTCGCAGCGGGGGTGGGTGTCGCGGTCCAGGACGGAGAGGACGCCGACGCGGTCGCCGTCGCAGATCAGGGGGGCGGCCATGATGGTGCGGGGGACGTAGCCGGTCGACTCGGCTGCCGCGCGGGCGAACAGGGGGCTCTCGGTGACCTCGTCGACGACGACGGGTTGGCCGGAGAGGACGGCCCAGCCGGCGATGCCGGTGCCGCCGGGGAGGCGGGTGCCGACGAGGTGGTGCTCGCCCTCGCCGGCGACGGCTTCGAAGACCAGGTCGCCGTTGTCCGGGTCGATCAGCATCACGGAGGTGGCGGCGGCGCCGAAGACGCTGCGGGCCACCTCGACGATGGACTGGAGGAGTCGGCGCTGCGGGAGGTCAGCGGTCCGGGGCGGTTCGGTCGGCACGGTGGCCCCCTTCGGCATCGGTGTGGGCGGCGGTGCGGGCGGCGGTGTCGGCGTCGTCGGACATGGCGGTCACGTTCTCGGCGGTCAGGTACAGCACGGACTTGAGCTGGAACGGCGTCAGCGCGGGGTGCTTGCCGAGGATCAGCGCACAGATGCCGGCGATGTGCGGGGTGGCGAAGCTGTTGCCGGTGGACAGCAGGCGCCCGCCACCCAGCCCGGCCACCGGGACCCGGACGCCCCTCGCGTAGAACTCCACCGGCGGGGCGGGGTTGTAGTAGAACGACCTCGGGTCCGGGCCGTCGTGGCTCGCCACCGAGATGACCGAGGGGAACAGCCAGGGGTAGCTGCGCACCGGCATGTTGTGGGCGGCCGCGACGATGACGCTGCGTCGGAAGTAGGCGCGGTCCGCGAGGTCGCGCAGCGCGTCCCGGAACTCGGGCTTGGTGGTCGACAGGCTCGTGTTGATGACGTCGTAGCCCTCGTCGATGGCCCAGCTCAGACCGGTGAGCAGCGCCGCGCCGCTGCCGTGCGCACCGCCGCCGCGCGGGCCGTTGGCGAGGACCCGGACCGAGGTGATCGCCGCGCCGGGGGCGAGCGCGCGGATGATGCTGGCGCAGGCGGTGCCGTGACCGGCGGTGTCGCCGGGTTCGCCGGGGTCGGCGGCGTGGACGGCGAGCGCTCCCGACCCGTCCGGGCGTACGTCCATGGCGCGGTCGAGGCCACCGATCAGGGGGTGGTCGGCCTCGACTCCGCTGTCGAGCACGCAGACCCGGATGCCGGAGCCGTCGGCGCCGCCCCAGGCCCAGTCCCGGGTGACGGGGGTGGGGCCCGACGGGCTGACGTCGAAGGGTTCCTGGGGCACCGTCGTGACGGGCATGCTCCAGGCGGGCACGCCGGGGAACTGGTCACGCGGCGGCCTGCGCCAAGGCGGTGACGGCAGGGCTTCAGACATCCGGACCTCCGAGGGTGCCCAGCCACGCGCGGACGCGGTCGGCCGGCAGCACGGCGCCCTTCGCCTCGAAGGCCCGTACGGCCGCCGTACCCGCGTCCCGGGCGGGCTGAGCCCGGCCCGCCGCCCGCCGCACGACGGCCAGGTCGAAGAGCACTCCACCGACCAGGCAGGGGTCGTCCGCCCCGGTGGCCAGCACCCGCGCGGCGTCGGCGGCGGCGAGCGCCTCCTGGTGCCGGCCGAGCGCCGAGGCGATCCGGCCGCGCAGCGCGGCCGCGCCGATCAGGGCCCGGAGCGGGGCGGCTCCGTCCTCCGGGAGGGAGGCCGCCGCCTCGGCGATCCGTCCCTGGTCGAACAGCGCCCGGGCGATGGCCACTTCGGCGTCCCGGACGTCGGGGGCGTGCGGACCGGCGTACCGTGCGGCCAGGCTCTGCCGGTACCGGGCCTCGGCCACCGGGTGCGCCCCGGCCAGGGATTCGACGTACCCGGCGGCCGCGAGCACCGCCGCGTCGCCCGGGTCGGAGCGGTTCTCGCGGGCCGAGCTCAGCAGGTCGCCCAGGATGCGGCGGGCGGCGTCGATGTCCCCGCCGAGTGCCGTCAGGTGGGCCCTGGTCAGCAGGACCGGGACGAGCAGGGCCCAGCCGTCCGCGAACCGCTCGCCCAGCTCCGCGCAGAGGGCGAGCCCGGCCGCCACCGCGGTGGGCGAACGCCGCGCCAACTCGCCTGCGGCGCCCAGCAGTCGGTCCTCCTCGTCGTCGTCCGCCATCGCCCGGGCGCGCTCCAGCGCGAGCCGCAGCTCGGCCTCGGCAGCGCCGGTGCGCTCTGCCAGCAGGTGCCGGTGGCACCGGAGTTGGTGCAGGCGGCACCAGCCGAGGTGGTCCCCGGGGTCGAGGGCCGGCTCCACCGCAGAGCTCGGGGCGAGGCCGAGCCGGAGCTCGACGATCCCGCGCTGGATCGCGAGGACGGCCGCGGCCGCCGGGTCGTCCGGCCCGGTGGCCGCGGCGCGGGCCAGGGCCGTGCTGCACAGCTCCGCGTCCCGGAGCGCGATCCCGGCATCGCACAGGCGTAGCGCGAGCGCGGTGTGGCGGTGGTCGCCGGTGGAGAGCAAGTCGCGTGCACGTGAGAGGAGTTGGACGGCGGCCGGCAGGTCCCGGCGGGCCAGGGCGTGCCTGCCCTGGCCGGTCAGGGTGTCGGCCGCCGTGCTCGCCAGCGCCGGCAGACCGGTGTCGCCCGGCCGCAGTTGCCGGCGCAGCCGGTGGGCGGCCTCGACGTGGTGCGCGACCACCAGCGGGTCCGGTTCCGGCTGCTCGGCGAACCACTGGGCCAGCAGCTCGTGCCGACGCTCGCGGCGCGCCTTGGGGGTGAACTCGTAGGCGGTGTCGCGCATCAGCTCCTGGGCGAAGCGCAGGCTGCCGCCCGGGCCCGGCTCCAGGATCCGCCGCCGGACCAGCCGGGCGGTCGCCTCGTCCAGGGCGGGGGCCGCGAGGGCCTCCGCCTCGGCCATCAGCACCAGCGGAGCACGCCCGAACTCACGGCCGATGACCGCCGCCAGCTCCACCGACCGCCGTTCGTTCTCCGACAGTTGGTCGAGCCGGGCTCCCAGCAGGGCCTGGATGCCGACCGGGACCCGGGCACCCGGGGCGCCCTCGGCGAGCACGTCCATCAGCTGCTCGGCGAAGAGCGGGTTGCCGTCGCACAGCGTGGCGACCCGGCCGGAGTCCACCGGCAGCTGGTGCGCCTGGACCTCCTCGCGGAGCGCCAGGTGGCCGAGGAGTTCGGTGGTCTGGCTCTCCGTCATCGGGCCGAGTTCGAGGACGGTGGTGTCCTCCCGGCCTTCGCCCCAGCCGACCCGGCGCTCCAGCAGTGAGGGACGGGCCAGGCAGAGCAGCAGGACCGGGGTGTCCCGGAGCCGGACCGCCAGCTCCTCGATGAGGTCCAGCAGGCTCGGCTCGGACCGGTGCAGGTCGTCCCAGAGCATCACCACCGCGCGGCTGCGGCCGAGCACTTCGAGCAGCCGGCCGGTCGCCCAGGTGATGTCCTCGACACCGACCAGGCCGGTGCAACCGCCCTTCTCCACCAGGTCGAGCACCTGCGCCGCGCGCCGCGCCTCCGACGGACCGTCAGGCGCCCCGGCCCGCGCCAGCGCCGGCAGGCCACCGGGCAGTGCGCCGACCATCTCGGCGAGCGGCCGGAAGGTGATGCCCCGGCCGTAGGCGGAGCAGCGGCCGGTCAGTACCGCCACCTCGTCCGCCGGGAGCCCGGCCAGAAACTCCCGCACCAGCCGGGACTTGCCGATGCCCGGCGCCCCGACCACGGTGACGAGCTGCACCCGGCGCCGCCGCCGGGCCTTCCGCAGACCGTCTTCCAGCACCGAGAGTTCGCCCTCCCGCCCGATGAAGGGGACGCTCGGCGCGGACGGTCCGGCAGTCGGCTCGGATCCGCCGACCCGCCAGGCGGGGACCGGCCGCGCCTTGCCCTTCAAGCTGAGCGGCGCGACCGGCGCAAGGCCGACCTGGCCGCGCACCATCACGGCGGTGTCGGCGCAGACCAGCACCTCGCCGGGACGGGCGGCGGTCTGGAGACGGGCGGCGGTGTTGACCGCATCACCGATGACGCGGAAGTCCTCCCCGGCCCGGGTGAGCACCACGACGTCACCGGTGCAGACTCCGGCCCGCGCCTCCGGTGCCACCTGGTACTCGGCGCGGAGCTCGGCGGTGAGTTCGGCCAGGGCGGTCAGCGCCCCGACCCCGGCCCGCACCGCCCGCAGCGCGTCGTCCTCGTGGGCCTCGGTGGCACCGAAGACGGCGAGGACGGCATCGCCGATGAACTTCTCGACCGCACCGCCGTGTTCGGCGACGGCGTCGACGCAGCCGGCGAACCAACGGTCCATCACCCGGCGCAGCGGCTCCGGGTCGAGCCGTTCGGCCATGACGGTGGAGTCCACCAGGTCGAGGAAGAGCGCGGAGACCTTGCGACGCGTCTCGCGCTGCGGGCCGGCCGTCAGCGGCCGGCCGCACCCGGCGCAGAAGCGGTCCGCGTCGGCGACGCTCCACCCGCAGCCGGTGCAGGTCACGGCCTGCCCTCCGGAGCGGGCCTCCGCCCGGCCCCGGCCCGGGGTTCGGCCTCCGCCCCGACCTCGACGGCGCCCCCGGCCCGGACGGTCTCGGCGACCTCGACGGCATCGGCGGCCTCGACCGTATCGGCGACCTCGGCCGGCCGGTCGGGGCTCGGCTCTGCCGCGCCGCCATCTCCCCTGTCCAGGACGGGAAGTGCGCTCCGGGCGTAGACCCCGGCGAGCACGATCACGATCCCGGCAGCCACCAGGACGGTGTCGATCGGCCCGAACCGCATCCCGAGCAGCGTGGCCCGGAAGCCGTCCAGTCCGGTGCCGGCGATCCAGCCGGCGAGCACCGCGCCGAGCATCGACGCGAGCCGGGTGGCGGGGTAGAACACCGCCATCACCCGGGCCCGGAACTCCGCCGGGGCGGCGTCCAGCAGGAGCGGCGAGAGCGCGCTGTTCAGCACGGTGAGCGGGAGCGCGACGACGAAGAGCAGGGCCATGGCGGGCAGGAACGCGCTCTGCCGCGAGTACACCACCAGCAGGACGCCGCTCACCAGCAGCGCGGCCCAGGCGGCGCGCCGTGCCCCGATCCGCTCGACCACGCGGCCGGAGGCCAGCGCGCCGAGGATGCCGCCGATCCCGGTCGCCGTGCCGAGGTAGCCGTACAGCTGGGCGGAGACGTGCAGGTTGTCGGTGACGAAGAAGACGTTCAGGGCGCTCAGCGCGCCCGCGCCGATCTGGCCGATCACGGACATCAGCAGCAGCGCGACCAGGAACCGGTTGCCGCTGTAGAACTGCAGGCCGTCCACGAAGTCCCGGACGAGGCTCGGCCGTTCGGCCTTCGGCCGGGTCCGCGCGGGTTCCGTCGAGGGGTCAGGGCGCACCGAGCGGACGGCGAACCAGGACACCACGTAGGACAGCGCGTTGAAGAGCAGCGCCCACTGGATGCCGACGGTGAACAGCAGCGGCGCGGCCAGCGGCGGCCCGATGATCCAGGCGGTGGTGGCGGTCGCCTGGGCGATGCCGGCCGCACGGGCCCGGTCGCCCTCCCCGGTGACCATGTCGGCGATGACGGACATCCGGGCCGGGGTGAAGAACTGGCCGACGGCGTTGAGCGACGCGACCGTCAGGTAGATCAGGCCGAGCCAGAGTCCGATCGGGAGGGCGTCCGCCGGGAGGAAGGAGACGGCGGTCAGCACGCCGGCCAGACCGCCGCGCAGCACCTCGGTGCCGAGCATGGTGCGCCGCCGGTCCCAGCGGTCGACGAAGACACCCGCCAGTGGGCCGACGACCAGCACGGAGAGGCTGGTCGCCAGCACCACGCCGCTGACCGCCTGCGGCGCCCAGGGGCGGCCCGCCGCCAGGTCGGTGGCCACCCAGAGCACCAGGGAGGTGGAGAACACCGCGTCCCCGACGGTGGAGAGCGCCTGGCCGAACCAGAGCCGGGTGTACTCGGGGCTGATCAGCACCCATCGACGGCGACGGCTCACGAGGCGGCTCCCGCACCGACCGCCGGACCGACCGCCGGGGCGTCCGCCGAGGAGAGCAGCAGCACCATCAGGGCGGTGACCAGGGTGGTGTGGTACGCCGCCGCGAAGAACTCGTCCGCCGGGGCGGACGGCGCCGCCGCGGTGTTGGCCGAGCGTCCGGGGATCGCGCCGTCCGGCCGCTGGGCCCGGACCAGGAGGTCGAGGGCGGCCCTGCCCCACGAGGTGTCCAACGGCCGCTCCCCCAGGCAGACCTGGGCCATCATCAGCTCGGCCGCCAGGTCCCACCAGCTCCGCCGCACGCAGTGCTCCAGCACCGTCCGGACCAGGTCCCGCGCGTCCGCCAGCTGCTCGGCGGAGAGCGGTGCGGCGGTCCGGCCGAAGTCGGTCAGGTAGTAGCTGGAGTGCGTGATGCCGTACGCGTCCGGGACGGAGACCGGCGGCTCGCCGTCCGGCACCGCCCGCTCCCGCACGGCCGCGGGCAGCGTGACCAGCTCGATCCGTTCGGCCAGTGCGGCGTACGGCTCGATGGTGTGGCGGGCCCGCGCCTGGTCGGCGTAGTAGCGCAGCTCCAGCCGGGCGTACGGTGACAGGCCGTCAACGGCGGCCCGGTCCAGCACCGTTCCGGCCGGCGGACCGTCCGGATCCAGCGCGGCGTGGACCAGCCCGTAGTAGGTCGCGTGGGCCGGAACGGCGGTGACCAGCCCGCGGACCTCGGGCTGCCGCCAGAGGGTGCGGACGTGCTCGGTCACCCGGCCCAGTCGGCGGTCGCCCTCGGCGGCCGTCCGGGCCCAGCAGTGCCGGAGCAGCGCCAGCTCCAGGGCCGCCTTGGCCCTGCCGTGCGCCGACCTTCCGTGGGCCGAGGCGCGGGCCTCGGGCGAGAACGGATCGAACCAGGCGAGGTGCCGCTCCAGCCAGTCGAGCGCGCCGTCACCCAGTCCCCGCAGCGCGGACCGGAGTTCGGCCCGCGCGGCGGCCCGGAGCGGAGCGACGGTGTCGGTGGCCATGGTCACAGACGTCCTGTCAGGTCCAGGTAGTCGAGCAGTGCCGCGTCCACCGAGTCGCGGAAGGCGGCCAGGGTCCGCTGGTCCTCGTCGTGCCGGTACAGGTCCTCGCAGCCGACCCAGCGCTCCCGGGTGACCTCGCTCGGCAGGTAGCCGGCGGTGACGGAGCCGACCTCCCACTCGTCCTTACCCGCCGTCTCCCAGCAACTGGCCAGCGTGCCGTCCGCGCTGACCACCGCGCCGTAGCGGCCGTCTCCGTAGCCGCAGGTGACGCAGGGGCGGTAGGCCCGCGGGCGGGCGACGGCGAAGCCGAGCTCCAGGGCCCTCCGCTGCCAGCCGGAGAAGCGGGCGGACAGCTCCCCGGTGTGCAGCAGGTCGTTGCCGTAGCCGATGCCGACGTCGCCGACCTGGGCGAAGTAGAGGCTGCAGCGGGCCGGGTCGAGCGTGTCGGCCAGGCGGTCGATCAGCGCGTCGACGCCCAGGTGGGTCTCCTGGGAGACGTTGACCCGCAGCTGCCAGCGGAGTTCGGAGACCTCCGAGGCCCGGACCACGTTGCGCACGATGGTGTCGAAGGTGCCGCTGCCGTCCGCGCGCCCGATCCGGATCCGGTCGTGGTCGGGGCGGTCGCCGTCGAAGGTGATCTGCACGCTGCGCAGCCCGCGCTCCGCGAGCTGCGCAGCCAGCCTCGGCTTGAGCAGCGTGGCGTTGGAGATCATCCGGGCGTGGCCGAGCCCGTGGTCCGCCGCCCGCTCCAGCAGTTCCAGGCAGCCGCGCGGGTTGAGCAGCGGCTCGCCGCCGAACAGCAGGATGTTCATCTTCTCCAGCTCGGCGGCGGCCATCTGACGCCGGGTGAAGTCGAGGATGTCGGTGATGGTCCGCGAGGTGAGCCGGGTCCGGGCGATCCGGGGCGGACGGGCTCCGCCGGTCAGGTCCTGGGCGGTGTTCTGGAAGCAGTAGCCGCAGCCCAGGTTGCAGTTCGTGCTGGTGAGCACCGTCAGCTCGTAGGCGCGCGGCAGGGTGGTGGTGTACATCCCCAGCTCGCGCAGCCGGTTCTCGGTGGCCGCCTTCAGGCCGCCCTCGGCGGTCAGTTGGGTGTCGCGCAGCCGGGCCAGGCCGCCGCCGGGACCGAGGAACCACCAGGTCCGCTCGCCCTGGAGGATGCGTGCGCCGTCGCTCAGGGTCCGGGTCATCGGGCACCGCCCAGGACCGGCTCGCCGACCCGGCTGTGCAGCACGGTCACGGTGGCCAACGCCGCGACCACCGTGGCCTGGTAGGACTTCCGGAAGAACTCGACGGTGGTCTCGGCCCGGGCCGCCCGGTCGCCGGCGGACCGTCCGGGGATCGCGCCGCCCGGGGTCTGGACCTCGACCAGCATCCGCAGTGCGGCCGCGCCCGAGGGGGTGTGCAGCGGGTCGAGGCCGAGGCAGTGCTGCGCCAGCACCAGCTTCGCGCCGAGCTCCCACTCCTGGCGCTCCACGGTGAGTCCGGTCAGCCGCTCCACCCGGTCGCGGGCGTGCGCCAGCTCGGCGTCCGTCAACTCCGGGGCGTGCCCGCCGAAGTCGGTCAGGTGGAAGATCGTGTGGGTCACGTCGCACACCTCCAGGTCGGTCACCGGCTGCCCGTCGCCGTGGCGGGCCAGCAGGCTCGCGCGGTACAGCTCCGGGTAGCCGCCGAACCGGTGGGCGAGCCCGAGGAGATCGGCGTAGTACCTGGTCTCCAGCTGCCCGAAGGGCGACCGCCGACCGGGCGCCAGGGCGCCACCGGCGGTGAGCCCGGCCAGCACCTGGCGGTAGGAGTCGTGGACGACGCCGGCGGGTGCGAGCGCGCCGTACATCAGCTGGAAGCCGCCGGCGTAGCTCGGGTCGAGGGCGAGCAGCCGGAGGTGGTCCGGGTCGCGCCAGACCCGGCCGAGGACGGCGGTCACCTCGTCCAGGCCGGGGTCGGCCGGGGCGGCCCGCTCCCAGGAGCGGCGCAGCAGGGCGAGCTGCAACAGGGCCTTCACCCGCGGGGCCACCGGCAGTTCGGCCCGTCCCGACGGGGAGTCGAGGAACTCGGCGTGCAGCCGGACCCATCGCAGCACGCCCGCCGACAGCCGCCGCACCGTCGCGGTGCCCGGACCGACCGATCGCGTCATCATGGTTCTCCCTGGGGTTGCGCTCTGCTGGGCCAGGGCCCGCCCGACGGTTCGCGTCGGATCAGGCCGGGTGTTCGGTGCGTGCGGTGCGTCCGGTGCGGGCCGGGCGGGCCGGCCTCGGCGCGAACGGTCGGACGGGCACCAGCTCGACGAGGTCGGCCGCGCGGGCCGTGCCGGCCGTTGCGGCGAGCCGGCGGCCGAGGCGGCGGGCGTTCTCGCGCAGCCGGTCGTCCTGCCAGGCCGCGTCGAGCCGGGTCCGCTGGTCGGGCTCCGGGGTGTTCGGGACGTGCACGGCGGCGCCGGCCCGGATGCAGGCGGCGGCGAGCACCGGCTGCTCGGAGCCGTTGGGTGAGACACCGAGCGGGAGGCCGCGCTGCAGGGCGGCCAGCACCGGGGCGGAGGTGCCGTTGGTCAGCACCAGCCCGGCCCGGTCGAGCATCGGCCCCAGCCACGGCCTGCGGACCAGCTGGATGTCCGCCCCGGGGGCGGGCTGCGGGTCGGTCGACCGTCCCTGTTCCACCACCGCCTGGAAGTTCCCGCCGGTGAAGGTGGTGTTCAGCCGGGGCCACGGGCTGCCACCGCCGAAGAAGCGGCCCAGGTGGACGTAGACCACCGGTTTGCCGCACCGGTCCAAGGTGGCGGTGAGCTCGGCGAGTTCGGCCCGGTCGGCGGCCGGCTCCCAGTCCAGCGGGCCGACCTGGTGCGCCCGCTCGGGCAACTCGGCGCCGGGGTACTCCAGTTCGGGGATGCCACGGAGCAGCAGGGCGTCACCGTGCAGGGGGTTCTCCGCCCACCGGGGCGCCCGTCCGGCCAGTCCGGCCTCGTCCCGGACCGCCGCGTACAGCTCCAGGCACTCCTCGGTCCGGTTCTGCCTGGTCCGGCCCCACTGCGGCTCGTCCGCGCCACCGCTGCGGTAGGTCCACAGGTGGACCGAGAGGCCGATGACCACCACCGGGAGGTCCAGTGCCTCGGCCGCGAGCAGGGCGCCGTTGCACAGCACGGAGGTGACCAGCAGGTCGGCCCGGGCCTGCCGGGCGGCCCGTACGGTCGCCCGGTACTGCGCGGCCCCGGTGGTGCCCCACCGGGCCGCCGAGAACGCCTGCCGACCGCCGAACTCCTCCGCCGCCGCGAACGGCAGTCCCGCCTCGGCCGCGAACGGCGCCGCGGTGGACCGGCCCAGCAGGCTGACCCGGTGGCCCCGGCGGGCCAGTTCCCGTCCGGCGGCGATCGCCGGGTAGAGGTAGCCGCCGTCACTGAGCGGGCAGAGCAGGATGTTCACGGCATCTCCCGGTCAGGGGCGGCCGGCCGCCGAGCGGGCCGTCCGGAGTGCGGCGACGAGCGCCGTCTCCCGGAGGGCCGGCCCGGTCGGCACGGCTCGACTGCTCAGGCCAGGTCGTGCTTGTTGTTGATGACACAGATGTCCTCGGACACGGCCTCCGCGTCCTGACCGTGCGCGACGACGTCGACGTCCTCGTTCTCGGCGTCGTGCTGCTCCGGGTTGATGTTCTGCGACATGGTGTCCTCCTCTGTCGTGGCGCCGTCTGGTGACGACCGCCCCGGGAGAAAAGCTAGGGATCCCCGGTATGGCGACGACTGGTCGCCGGTTCGACAGCGGTATGACGGCTGGTCAGCGGCTCGGCGCGGGCGCGAACAATGTCAGGTCCACGGTCGTGCCGGCGGTGTCCTGACGGTCGGTCACCCGATGGCCGGCCCCCGGGGCGCCCGCCGCCCGCCCGGCCGCCGGTCCCGTTCCCTGCCCCGGCGGCCGCCCCGCCGTCCGCCCGGCCGTCTCGCGCGCGTAGGCGTGGAGCAGCGCGGGCATCTCGTAGCGCACGCCGTGGGTCCACCGCTCGGGGAGCCCCTCGCCCTCCTCCGGGTGGGCCACCGTCAGCAGGCCGTCCTCCAGCAGCCGTTCCAGCGCGCGCACCGCCGTCCGCGGGTCGCTCCCGAGCACGGCGGCGGCCTGCTCCGGGGTGAACACCCGCTCCACGCCCAGGCCCAGGCCCAGCACCGTCCGGTACCCGTCCTCGGGCAGGTGCCGGACCGACTCCGCCAACCGGGCCCGGACCGCCGGGTCCGCCCCGCACAGCTCGTCCAGCAGCCCCCGGTCACCCGCCAACCGCGCGGCGTACTCCCCCAGCGGGACGTGGCGGAGGAAGGCCAGCCGGTCGGCCACCAGGCGGACCCCGAGCGGCAGCAGACCGGCGGCACGGACGATCCGCCCCGCCGACTCGCGGTCCGCCTCGACCCGCCCCGCGCCGACCACCCGGCCCAGGAACTCGACCGCCTCGGCCGGCTCGAAGGCGGCCAGCCAGAGCCGGTGCGCACCGTCCAGACCGATCAGCCCGGGGCGCGCCGTCACCAGGACCGAGCTCTCCCCCGCCTCCGGCAGCAGCGGCCGGACCTCGCTCTCGCACCGGGCGTCGTCGACCACCAGCAGCGCCCGGCGCCCCGTCAGCCACAGCTGCCACTCCCAGCGCGGATCGGCTGCCGCCGCCCGGGCGGGGGCGACGGCCGCCAGCAGTTGGCGCAGCACGTCCTCCACCGGCCGCGCCCGCCCGTCCTCGCCGCGCAGCCGGACGAACAGCCTGCCGTCCGGGAAGTGCTCGCCGAGCCGGTGCGCCACGTGCGCGGCGAGCGCGGTCTTGCCCGCGCCGAGCGGGCCGCTCACCACGGCCGGCCGGCCCTCGCCGCCGAGCAGGACCTCGGTCAGCTCCCGGGCGGCGGCGGCCCGGCCGGTGAAGGCCAGCGGATCGGAGGGCAGCAGGTTCGGCCCGGCTCCCCGTTCCTGACGGGCCGCCACCGGCCGCTGCCGCTCGGCGGCCTGGGCCTCCAGCAGCGAGCGGTAGCACCGCTCCAGCGCCGGGCTGGGCGGCAGTCCCAGTTCGTGGGCCAGCGCCTGACGCAGCTCCTCGTAGACCGCCAGCGCCTCGGAGCGCCGCCCGGCCTGGCTCAGCGCGTTCATCTGGAGCATCCGAAGCCGCTCCCGGAACGGGTGCCGCTGCGCGATCTCGGAGACCCGCGCGACCGCCGACGCACCGTCACCGGCGGCCAGCGTCGCCTCCACCCAGTCCTCGAAGACCACCAGCACCCGCTGGTCCAGCCGCTGCGCCACGGTGTCGATCAGCGGCACGTCCCGGAGCCCGTCCAGCACCGGCCCCCGCCACAGCTCCAGGGCGGCGGCCGGCGCACCGGTCCACGCCCGCTGCTCGAAGCCGAGCACGTCGAACTCCTCGGCCACCGTGTGCAGCACGTACCCGCCGCTCTGGTGGTCGATCCGGGTCTCGGAGTCCGCACCCAGCAGCCTGCGCAGCGCACACACGTACACCTGGAGGTTCTTGCGCGCCGTCCGGGGCGGCGCGTCGCCCCACAGCGCCTCGGCCAGTTCGTCGGCGGAGACCCGCGCGTTGGCGTGGCACAGCAGCGAGGCCAGCATGATCTGCTGCTTGCGCGGCCCCGGATCGACCGGGCGGCCGTCCACCAGCACCCGCAAGGGACCGAGGATGCCCAGACCGAGGGCCATCAGGCCGGCTCAAGGCCGGTGGAACGCGGACCGACCGGATTCCCCGCCCGCCGGAGCGCCACCAGGGCGTCAAAGACCATGTTCCCCTCCACCGTTGTCGTCACATCCGTACCGCGGCACGCGGATCGCGGGACTCCGTTCTCCACCGCGCCTCGACGGAATCCCCTCCCGAACCACATGACCGCCCGCCCATGCTCGCGCCAAGCAGCCACCGCGACAAGAGGTGATCAGTGCCGTCCTCGCCCTTTCAGGAACGGATCTGACGGCCAGTCAGGTGCCTGCCGCCACTGCGCCCCCACCGCGACCGGCGCGGCGGCCGGGATCCGACGGGAGCGACTATGATGCACCGAGAGTGATGGACCCCTGACTGCACGTCACACCGGAGGAAGTTTGGCCATCGAGCTGCCCGGTGAGCTGGTCTGGGTGATGGACCTCCTCGGGTTCCGCTGGCCGGCAGTGGACGAGGACCGGGTCCGGGAGTTCGCCGGGCGGGTGCGGGAGTTCGCGTCCGGCCTCGACGGGAGCCATCAGGCCGCGACGGCGACCGTCCGGGGGATGGCGGAGCACTACGAGGCGGACTCCTACCGGGTGCTGGCGTCACGCTGGCGCGGCATGACCGTCGAGCACGTGGACGAACTGGTGGGGATCTGCGGCGTGGTGGCGACCACGATCGAGGTGGCGGCCGATGCGGTGGTGGCCGCGAAGGTGGCGGTGATCGCCCAACTCACCTTCGCAGCCGTTGAGTTCGCCGCCGCCACGGCGGCGACCGCGGCGACCTTCGGCGCGGCGGCGGCAGCCGAGGCGGCACTGGTGGAGGCGACCCGGCGGGTGGTCGACGGGATCCTGCGGGAGCTGGAGGAGCGGATCGTCGCCGAGCTCCTGGCACAGGCGGTGGAGCCCCTGGAGCGGGTGGTGGAAGGCGTGTTGACCGGCCTGGTCTTCCCCGGGGCCCGGGGAGCGGCGGCCACGGCCGCGGATGGTGACGGCGAGGCGGTCGGCGGCTTCCGGGTGGTTCCGGGAGAGCTGGTGCGGCACGCCGAGCTGCTCCAGGAGCACGCCGACCAAGTGACCTCCCGCGCACGGGAGTTCGAGTCGACGGCAGCGGGGGTGTCGTTCGGATGAGCGATCGGATCGTGCAGGCCCTGGAGGAGGCCGCCCGCAGGATCGGCCGGCGGTTGGGGCGGGAGGCCGGCCATGCCGTGGCGGACCTGTACCGGCAGACGGGCGAGGGCACCAGGACGGTCGCCCGCCGGTTCGTGGAGACCGAGCAGGCCCATCGGCGGGAGGTCGCCGCGCTGGCAGCGGGGCTGCCAGCGGTGCCCCCTCCGAGGAGGGGGCCCGACGGTGCGTCAGGGGCAGGTGTACCGGAAGGAGACGGCGGAGGTGTGAGCGGTCGGGGCGTCGACCTGGAGGGTGGCGGTGGCGTCGAGGGTGCCCCGGCCGTGGAAGGACCAGCGGAGCGTGAGCTGGGTGGTGTGGTGACCGGGCTGGACGCTCTGGGTGAGCGGGCCGGAGTCGGTGCCGTCACTGCGCAGCCAGCGGTAGGAGACGTCGCCGGCCCCGCCGTCCGTCTCCAGGGCGGCGGTGATGGTCTGGGTCCCGTCGCAGGCTAGGTCGGCCGAACCGGTCTGCACGGAGACCGAGTTGACGGCCACCGGGCGGCCGTAGCGCTGCCAGGCGAACCAGCCGAGCAGGGCGAGGACCAGTAGGAGGATCAGCAGGAAGAGGGCCCAGCGGCCACGTCGGCGCGGACGGGGCGCGGGCTCCTGCTGAACGGCTCCGTGCCAGACGGCGGCGGCCTGCGGCGGGACACCCGGACCGAAGCGGCGCAGCCCGCCGTCCGGCGCGGCGGCCTCGGGAGCGGGGACCGGCACGGGACCGGGGACCGCGGACGGCGGAGGGGTCCGGTCCAGGCGTTCCGTCAGGGCCGTCGCGGTCATCTCGGTGGTGGCGTCGAGCACGACACCGCCCGGCGGGAGCTTGACGGTGGCCTCGGCGTCGGGGACGGCGGCCGGGGAGAGCTTGACCGTGGCATCGGAAACGGCGCCCTGCCCGAGCTTCACGGTCGCGTCCGGAGCTGCGGCCGGAGTCAGCTTCACGGTCGCATCGGGCGCGGCCGCCGGAGAGAGCTTGACGGTGGCCTCGGCCGCGTCCGGTGCCAGGCGGACCGTCTCGTCGGGCAACTCGTCGGCGGACTGCCGGAGTCGGACGGTGCCGTCCTCGGCGGGGCGGACGGGGCCGAGGGGCAGGGGCGTGTCCTGCTTGCCGAGGCGGACGGTGGGGTCGGGCTCGGGGGCGGAGGTGGGCGGGGTGGTCATGCCGGTCGTCCTGCTCTCAGCGGTCTCAGCGGTCTCAGCGGGGCGGGTTGCAGGTGATGGTGTCCTTGGTGAACGTGCTGCCCTGGCCGCTCGCCGCCGCCGGGGTGGTGTTCAGCCGGACCGTACGGGAGAAGGCGGTGCCGAAGGGCATCGAGTCGCTGAACTTCACCGTCCTCTGCCCCTTCGGGAGCGCCACCGTGTGCGTGACGGGGAGGCGGGAGGCGCTGCTCGTCCAGCTCAGGGTGAGGGTGCCGTCCGCCGCACCGTCGGTCTGCACGGTGCCCGAGACCGTCATCTGCGTGGTGCTGCAGGAGGCCGTCCCGTTGATGGCGACCACCCGGAGCGGGGGCGCGGGCGGGGTGACCGTCGGGGTGGCGGGCACCGACGGGGAGCTCGGGGCACTGGTCGGCGGCGTGGTCGGGGCCGTGGTGAGGACCGGGGAGGCCGGGGCCTTGGTGGTGGGCGGGGCCTTGGTGGGCGGGGGTGCGAGGGTGGCACCGGGGGTGGTGGCCGTGCCGCTCGGGACGGCGGAGGACTCGCTCGCCGAGGGCGACGGAGAGGCCGAAGGGGACGGGGAGTCGGAGGCGGACGGGTCCGCCGAGGCGGTCGGGTCCGCGGAGGGGGCCCCGGGGCCCGGTGCGCCGAGGGTGGTGGTGATCTTGGGTTCGGCGACGGTGCCCGCGTTGGCGGGGTCGGAGACGCCCGCGACCGCGACGCCCGCCACGGCCGTGGCGACCAGCAGCGCGCCCGCCGCCGCACCGACGACCCGTACCCGCCGCACGGTCCGCGGCACCGCCCCGCCGGCACCACCGGCACCGCCCCCGCCCGTGGGCCCGAGCGTGGTGGTGGCGAAGGAGGTGCCGCCGACCTCGCCGCCCGCCGAGGGCAGCAGGAACGGCAGCAGCGCGACCAGCGCGGCGAGGCGGTGCCGCCCGCGCTGCTCCCAGTCGGGCCCGTAGGCGGCGCCGGCCACCTCCTCCAACTGCTCGACCAGCAGCGCGGCGCCGTCGGGCCGGTCCCCGGGGGTCTTGGCGAGGCCGGCCAGGATCAGCGGGCGCAGCGCCTCGGGGGCCTGCTCGGCCGGGATGTCGGCCTCGGTGTGCTGGACGGCCAGTTCCATCAGGGTGGTGCCGGCGTACGGCTTGGCGCCGGTGAGGCACTCGAAGAAGGTCGCGGTGGCGGCGTAGACGTCGGTGGTGGGGGCGGCGGGCTTGCCGGCCCACTGCTCGGGGGCCATGTAGGCGGGGGTCCCGGCCACCGTGCCGGTGCTGCCGTCGCGCAGGGCGATGCCGAAGTCGACCAGCTTGGACGATCCGTCGGCCGCGACCAGCACGTTGGCGGGCTTGTAGTCGCGGTGCACCACGCCGGCCGCGTGGGCGGCGGCCAGGCCGAGCAGCGAGCCCTTGAGGACGGCGAGGGCGGCCTCCGGGCCGGTGGCGCCCTCGGCCTTGATGAGCTCGCGCAGCGAGATGCCGTCGATCAGCTCCATCACGATCGCGGCGCCCTGCGGACCCTCGACGTACTCGTAGAGCTGGGCGACGTGCGGGGAGCGCAGGGCGCCGAGCAGTTCGGCCTCGGCGCGGAAGCCCTGGTGGTCGGCGGCGCTGCCGGTGAGGTACTTGACCGCCACCGGCGTGCCGGTGGCCCGGTGCCTGGCCAGCACCACCCGGCCGGCCGCGCCCGCGCCGAGTTCGCGCAGGTGCTCGTACTCCGGCAGTTCCCAGCGCGTCTCGCCCATCTCGTCCCCCAGGGGTGTCCGTCCGCCCGGCCCGTGGCCGCCGGGGCTGTGCCGTTCCGTGGCCACCGAGAGTGACGCGGTTCGACGCGACCCGGTTCCGGGCCGGGAGGATGATAGGACACAACTGCACTGCTCCGTGTACCGATTGTCGTCCGGAGGGGGCTCTCGGCCGTCTGCGGGGCGGATGCTTCGTGGTCACGCTCCGTCGTACTCGTGTACGCCCCCGATGAGCCCCCGCACCCCTCGGAGCGCGACGACGCGCACGTTTCGGGACGACGCTCCCGGGCAGTCGCGCAGCAGGACACGGGAGCGGAGGACGGAACCGACGCGGGAGACAGGCGCGAGACCGAGCGGGGGGACGAGCGGGGGACGAACGGGAGGCGAGGCGATGCTCACCCAGCGGGTGGAGCTGCCGGTCGGCCCGGCGACCCTGGCCTGTGATCTCGTGGTGCCCCGCACGGCGGCGACGGTGGTCCTGTTCGCCCACGGCAGCGGCAGCTCGCGGCACAGCCCGCGCAACCGCGCCATCGCGCGGACCCTCCAGGACCACGGTCTCGGCACCCTTCTGCTGGACCTGTTGACCCGTCAGGAGGAGCGGGCCGACGCGCTCTCCGCCGCCTACCGCTTCGACGTCCCGATGCTGGGCCGCCGCCTGGTGACCGCCGTGGACTGGCTGGGCGAGCACCCGGCCACCGCCCGGCTCGCGGTCGGCCTGTTCGGTGCCAGCACCGGCGCGGCGGCCGCCCTGCAGGCGGCCGCGCAGCGGCCGGAACGGGTGCGCGCGGTGGTCAGCCGGGGCGGGCGGCCGGACCTGGCCGGGGCGGCCCTCGAACAGGTGCGGGCGCCGGTGCTGATGATCGTCGGCGGCCGGGACGGGACGGTGCTCGCGCTCAACCGGGAGGCCGCCGCCCGGATCACCGCGCCGCACCGGATCGCGGTGGTCCCGGGGGCCGGGCACCTCTTCGAGGAGCTGGGGTCGCTGGAGCAGGTGGCGGCGCTGACCGCCGCCTGGTTCCGCGAGGTGAACGGGACCGGCGTGTTCTGACCCGGGCCCGCGCCGCGGGCAGCCCCCGTCCCGGCCGCCCGACGTGCCGTCAGACCCCGTTCAGAACCCGACCAGACCCCGACCAGGCCCGGTTCGGACCCGGATCAGACCCCGATCAGGCGCAGCGAGAGCCAGAGCGCGGGCACCGCGAGCCCCAGCGCGAGCGGCACGGTCAGCAGCGAGAGCCGGGTGAACTCCCCCAGCCGCACCGGCTCCCCGCCCCGCTCCTGCACGATCCGCCGCCAGAGCAGGGTGGCCAGCGAGCCCGCGTAGCTGAGGTTCGGCCCGATGTTCACCCCGAGCAGGACGGCCAGCACCGCGCCCGGGCCGGACGGCAGGGCCAGCGGGAGGAGCACCAGCACGGCGGGCAGGTTGTTGATCACGTTGGCCAGGACGGCGGCCAGGGCCGCGAGCGCGAAGAGCGCGCCCAGCGAGTCCCCGGCCGGGGTGAGGTGGCCGAGCGCGTCGGCCAGGCCGTGGTCGACCACGGCCTTGACCACCACGCCGAGGGCGAGCACGAAGGCCAGGAAGGGGATGTTGGCGGCCCGCACCAGCCCGCCCGGCGTCACGGTGCGGCGGCGCAGCGCCCGGACGGCCAGCACCAGCGCCCCGGCGGCGGCCGCCCAGACCGGTTCGGCGCCGAGCGCGGAGGCCAGCACGAAGCCGCCCAGGGTGGCGGCCAGCACCACCAGGGCGAAGACCGGCCGCTCGGCCGGCTCCGCGTCGTGCTGCGGGCGGGCCGAGGCGGTCAGGTCGGCGGCGAAGAACCACCGCAGGACGACGTACTCGGCGGCGATGGCGACCACCCAGGGCAGCGCCATCAGGGCGGCGAAGCGGGTGAAGGCCAGGCCGCTCGCGGTGAAGACCAGCAGGTTGGTGAGGTTGGAGACGGGCAGCAGCAGCGAGGCGGTGTTGGAGAGGTGGGCGGCGGCGTACGAGTGGGGCCGGGCCCGGACCCCGAGGCGGGTGGCGGTGGCGAAGACCACGGGGGTGAGCAGCACCACGGTGGCGTCCAGGCTGAGCACGGCGGTGACCACCGAGCAGAGCAGGAAGACCTGGGCCAGCAGGCGCCTGGGCGTCCCCGCAGTCCGCGCCATCCAGGCCCCGCAGGCGCGGAACAGGCCTTCCCCGTCGCAGAGTTGGGCGAGCACCAGGACGGCGGCCAGGAAGGCGGTGACCGGGCCGAGCCGCTCCAGCTCGGCCGCCGCGGTGTGCCAGGGCACCACGCCGGTGACCACCAGCAGCGCCGCGGCCGGGACCGCGGCCACCGCCTCGGGCCAGCCGCGCGGTCGGACCACGGCGCAGACCAGGACGATGAGCAGCAGCGCGACGGAGAGCAGTGTCGCGGCGGTGTGGTTCACGGGGACGTCCCAGCAGTTCGGTGGTTCGTTCGGACAGCGACCGCCCATCGAACCACGCCCGCCGTACCCGCCCGCCACCGACCCGCCCGCGGTCCGAGGGGCCCGTATCACCGCCGGTTCACCGGGCGGGGGAAGGAGCCCGCGCGGCACTGGAGCCACCGACGGGAGGACGGACGGATGGACGAGCACAGGGAACCGGGCACGGACGGGATCGGACGGCGCGGCCTGCTGGCCGGGGCGGCGGCGGTCGGGTTCACCGTCGCGGCCGCGGGCGCCGCACCGGCCGCGGCGGCGGACGGCGAACAGTCCCCCTCAGGCGGGGTGCCCGCCGACGGCAGCGAGCGGACGGTGGTCCTGACGGGCCGCCTGGAGACCGGCGCGCCCGACTTCGTGCACCTGCCGGTGGAGGTCCCACCGGGCGTGCGCGAGCTGGCGGTCCGTTACTCCTACGACCGCCCGGCGGTGCCGCCCGGCACCCCGGGCAACTCCTGCGACATCGGGATCTTCGACGAGCGCGGCACCGAGCTGGGCGGCCCGGGCTTCCGGGGCTGGTCCGGCGGCTTCCGCACCGAGTTCGCGATCAGCCGGGCGCAGGCCACCCCGGGCTACCTGCCGGGCCCGGTCCGCCCGGGCCGCTGGCACGTGGTGCTCGGCCCGTACCAGGTGGCGCCGCAGGGGCTGGAGTACCGGGTGGAGGTGACCTTCCGGTTCGGCCCGGCCGGCCCGGCGTACATGCCCTCCTACCCGCCGGAGCGGGCGGCCGGGCGCGGCCGGGCCTGGTACCGGGGCGACTGCCACCTGCACACCGTGCACTCGGACGGGCGCCGCACCCCCGAGGAGGTGGCCGCCGGGGCCCGCGCGGCGGGGCTGGACTTCATCGTCTCCACCGACCACAACACCTCCTCCTCGCACGGTAGTTGGGGCCCGCTGGCCGGCCCCGACCTGCTGGTGGTCCCGGGCGAGGAGGTGACCACCCGCAACGGCCACTGGCTGGCCCTCGGCACCCGCCCGGGCCAGTGGGTGGACTGGCGCTACCGGGCCCGGGACGGGGTGCACCCGCGGTTCGCCCGCGAGGTGCGGCGCGGCGGCGGCCTGGTGGTGCCCGCCCACCCGTACTGCCCGTACGTGGCCTGCGCCTGGAAGTTCGGCTACGAGGAGGCCGACGCGGTCGAGGTCTGGAACGGGCCCTGGACCTACGACGACGAGTCCGCGCTCGACACCTGGGACGCCCAACTGGCCCGGGCCGCCCGGGGCGGCGGCCGCTGGCTCCCGGCGATCGGCAACAGCGACGCCCACAGCGCGCCGCAGCCGATCGGCGCCCCGCACACCGTGGTGCTCGCCGAGGACCTGACCCGGGACCACGTGCTGGCCGGGCTCCGGGCGGGCCGCAGCTGGATCGCCGGCTCCAGCGCCGTGCAGCTCGACCTGACGGCCGTCGGCGCGGGCCGCACGGCCGGCATCGGCGAGCGCCTGGCGGTCGCCCCGGACGCCCCGGTGGACGTCCGGCTGTCCGTCTCGGGCGTCCCGAACGGCACCCTGCGCCTGATCACCGACGAGGGCCAGCTCCGCCAGGAGACCCTCCCCGCGAGCGGCACGGGCGTCCTCGTCTGGCGCACCACCGCCTCGCTCGCCGCCTACGTCCGCGCCGAGGTCCGCCACCCCAGGCCCGACGGCTCCCCGGGCCGGGGCAACGCCATGGGCCCCGACCTGCCCTGGGGCCCGATGGCCGCCCTCACCAACCCGGTCTTCCTGGGCCGCTGAGCCGTCCGGTCTACGGGATGCCCAGCTCGAAGAGGACGTAGCCCGCGTACCAGCCGGAGGCGATCGCCGCCCATCCCACCAGGGCCCCGAGGGCCGGGAGGGAGAGGCGGCGCAGCGCCACCGCGATCGGCAGGAAGAGCGGGAAGACCGGCAGCAGGTAGCGGGAGGTGTTGCCGAAGATCTGGGAGCTGCCGAGCACCAGGACGATGGTGACCGCGGTGTAGACGAGCAGGAAGACCGGGACCTTGAGCCGGACGAGGAGGAAGAGCAGCGGCGGCAGCAGGAGCACCAGGAAGAGCGCGATCATGTCCTCGGTCGGATAGGTGAAGGCGTAGACGCCCTTGCCGAGGAGGAGGGTCTTCAGCACCGTGAAGGTGTGGTCACCGTAGTCGAAGAAGTGCAGCCAGGCGCCCTTCTGGAGCTTGAAGTAGCCGCCCCAGTCACCCATCCGCCAGTTCACCCAGGCCAGGTAGCCGACGAAGCCGAGCGGGGCGATGACCAGGGCGCTGACCGGCCCGAGCCAGCCGTCCCGACGCTGGTAGAGGGCGATCAGCGCGGCCACCCCGAGCGCGGCGACCAGGGCGGCGGCGGTCGGCCGGTTGAGCCCGGCGACGAAGACGGTGACCCCGGCGGCCAGCCAGCGGCGCTCCACGATCAGGTAGCAGGACCAGGCGGCGAGCGCGACGAACAGCGAGTCGGAGTAGACCGCCCACTCGACGCCGGAGCCGGGGAAGAACCCCCAGACGGCGGCGGCGATGACGCCGGTGCGGCGGTCGAACAGACGGGCCGTCAGGGCGTAGATCCCGGCGGCCGCGACGAAGGAGGCGAGGATCGAGACCACCATGCCGGCCCCGTACGGGCCGAGGCCGGTGACGGCGGAGACCAGCTTCATGGCGCCGGGGTAGAGCGGGAAGAAGGCCACCGAGTTCTGCTCGAACTCGAACGGCGGCGGGCCGATCACCTTGATCGGAGCGGGGTGGTAGCCGTTGGCGGCGATCTGCTGGTACCACCAGCCGTCCCAGCCGCCCACCACGTCCCAGGGCTTGGCGCCGCCGCCGAACCGGGGGTTGTTCGCGAGGTAGTCGCCGGACCAGCCGAGCAGCCACATGAAGACCGTGAAGCCGGTCAGCTTCACCGTGCCGTAGACGGCCAGGGCCGGACCGTACTCGTGGGCGGCGCGACGGATCCAGGCGGTCGGCGACTCCCCGGGCGGCGGCTCCTGCCGTGCGCCCTCCGGCGGCGTCCCGGCCCGCTCCGGGTGCTCGTCGAGGTCCGTGTCCGAGATCGCGCTCACGGTGCTGTCTCCTGACTGCTCGTACGGGTGCCCACCACCCCCTCGATGGCAGCGCTGAAGCGTGAGCGTACGCCATCAGCAGCTGGTCCAGACCGGTGACCGCGCGGACCGGACGGGGCGTCAGGGCCGACGGATCGTCAGGATCGCGATGTCGTCCTGCTGGCGGCCCGCCGTGTACGCCTGGGCCTGGGCCAGCAGGTGGTCGGCGAGCCGGCCCGGCTGCAGGCCACGGGCCGCGGCCAGCCGTTCGGCCAGCGGGAAGAAGGTGCCGTCGGCGGAGCGGGCCTCGGTGAGGCCGTCGGTGCAGAGCACCAGGGTGGCGTCGGGCGGGAAGCCGAAGCGGCCCACCGGACGCGGCCCGTCCGCCAGCTCGCCGAGGCCGAGCGGCAGCCCCGGTTCGGCCAGCGGGACGGCCAGCGGCGCGCGCTCGGGCCGCAGCAGGTACGGCGCCTCGTGCCCGCAGCCGACCACCTCGGCGGTGTCGGTGCCGTCGAAGCCGAGCACCAGGGCGGTGGCGAAGCGCTCGCTCTCGCCGAGCTCGGCCGCGTAGGCGTTGTGCCGCACCACCGCCGCCTCCAGCGCCTCGGCCACCCCCGCCAGCGTCGGCTCCCGGTGCGCGGCCTCCCGGAAGGCGCCGATCACCGCGAAGGCCACCCCGATCGCGGCCAGGCCCTTGCCCTGGACGTCGCCGATCAGCACCCGGGTGCCGTGCGCGGAGGCGGCCACGTCGTAGATGTCCCCGCCGACCAGCTTGTCCTCCTGGACGGGCTCGTAGACCCCCTCCGCCAACAGGTCGGCGGTGCGCTGCGGGAGCGGGCGCAGGATGCGCTGCTGCATGGCGGTGGCGGTGGAGCGCAGCCGCAGCAGCTCCTCCTCGCGGCGGATCCGGTACCAGCTGCCGGTCACCGACAGGCCGCCGATCGCGGCGGTGAGTCCGATCATCAGGAGCGAGTCGCCGAGCTCGCGCGGATTGTACCCGAACAGCGCCGCGGCCACGGTGGCCAGGGTCCAGCAGGCGGTGAAGGCGGTCTGCGGGACGGTGCAGAAGGCGGCGGCCAGGGCGGGGAGGAAGGCCAGCAGGCCGACCATCCGGATCGAGGTGCCGGTGAACTCGCCCAGGTACAGCACCAGGGCCGTGACGCCGAGCAGCCAGAGCGCGAGGGCGCGGTTGGACAGGCCCTGACGGGTGACCACGGCTGCGCTCCTCTCCTCGACCGCTTCCTCCACTCTCCCGACCCGGCGGCGGATCCGCGACCGCCGAGGGGGCAGCCGTGTGACGCCGCCCGGGGCGCGAGATCGTGGTGGACCTGACGCTCCCTCATGGGATAGACAGACCACCGGCCTTGCCCGGCGCGCCGCCGGGGGTCGGGTGACCGCCGAGGGGCACGGGGGACGGGGGACGACCATGCGCAGCATCGGCAAGCCGTCGGGACGGGGCCTGATGGCCGTCGGAGCGCTGCTGCTCGCGGCCGGGCTGGCCGCACTGGCGGTCGGGCTGCTCGGCCTGCTGCCGGGTGGCTCGGGCGGGCCCTCGGGCGCCGTCCCCGGCCCCAGCACCAGCGGCGTACCGCAGACCGCCCTGCCGGCGACTCCCGCGACGCAGCCGCCGCTCACCCAGCCCCCGCTCTCCCAGCCGCCGTCCACCCAGCCGCCCACGACGCCGGCGGTCACGACGTCGGCGGTCACGAGCGGGCCGACCACACCGACGGCCGCACCCGTCACGCCGGCACCGGCCACCACGGTCTTCGTGGTGCTGCCCGCCCCCGCCGCCGCCACGGCCGCCCCGGACGACGGCCCCTCCGTGGCCGAGCTGATCACCGCCTTCGCCGGGCTGGTCTCCGCCGTCGGCGGCACCTACGCCATGGTGGTGAGCGTCCGTCAGGGCCGTCCGGTGCAGCCGCCCGCTCCCTGAGGGGGCGCGGTGGGCGCGGCCCGGCTAGCGTCGGAGCGGTAACGGGGTGACCCGCGTCCAGCCGTGAGGGGCAGTCAGAACATGTCCGGTGACGACAACGTCCTCTTCTACACCTTCAAGGACCCGACCCACACCTTCGAGGCCTTCCACGACGTCACCCGCCTGCCGGGGGTCGCCGGGGCCGCGATCCTCCAGCGCTCCGCCGAGGGGTACCTCGACATCGCCGACAGCTTCACGCCGGACACCGGGCGCCGGACCATGGCGTTCAGCGCGGTCGGGGCGCTGCTCGGCCTGCTCGGCGGCCCGGTCGGGCTGGCCCTCGGGCTGGGCGCCGGGGCGGTGCTGGGCTCGGCCTCCGAGAGCAAGGACGCGCAGGACGCGCTGGAGGGCCTGACGGTGATCAGCGCCCTGGTCGACGACGGCGGCAACCTGCTGGTCGCCTCGGTCAAGGAGACCGACCCCGCCGCCGCCGACGAGATCGCCGCCCGGCTGGGCGGCGAGGTGGCCCGGATCCCCTCTGAGGAGGTCGAGGCCGAGGTCCGGATGGCCCAGCACAGGGCCGAGGAGGCGGTGAAGGCCGAGCACCAGGAGCACCGCCGGCAGGAGAACGAGGAGTTCGCCGAGCGCCTGCGCCACCTCTTCCGCGGCGGCGCCGGCTCCTGACGCGATGTCGCATTTCCGCCGGTCGGGCGGGTCCGCCCCGGGCAGAGTGGGGAGCGTAGGCAAGGACCCGTCCCCGGGAGAGAACGTGACCACCCGTTACACCACCCTCGACAGCCCCTGTGGCCCGCTGCTGCTGGTCGGCGAGGACTCCGCCACCGCGAGGGGCGGTCTGGCGCTCGCCTCGGTCTCGATGACCGGCCAGCGGAACGCGGCCGTGGTCCAGCCCGACTGGGTCGAGGACGCCGCCGCCTTCCGGGAGGTGGCGACCCAGCTGCGGGCGTACTTCGCGGGCGGGTCGGACGGCTTCGACCTGGAGTTCACCTCCCGGGGCACCGAGTTCCAGCGCCGGGTCTGGGCCGCGCTGGAGCGGCTGCCGTACGGCTCCACCACCAGCTACGGCGCGCTGGCCGATCAGGCCGGCCTCCCCCGGGCCGCCGTCCGCGCGCTCGGCGCGGCCATCGGCGCCAACCCGCTGCTGGTGGTCCGCCCCTGCCACCGGGTGGTGGGCGCGGACGGCTCGCTCACCGGCTACGCGGGCGGGCTCGACCGCAAGCGGCAGCTGCTGGACCTGGAGGCCGGGCACTCCTGAGGCCCACCGGGTCCGGCCCCACCCGGCCCGGCCCCATCCGGCCCCACCCGGCCCCGCACCGCCTCGCCCCGCCGAGCCCGTTCGGGCCAGTCCGGCGGGCGGGCGGCCTCCGCTCCTGCGATGTTCGGAGCAGGGGGAAGCTGACGAGGCCTCAGGGAGACAGCATGTGGGACGCATCCGCGACACTGCCCGCGGGCGGCCGGGAGTGGCTGCCCGCGATGGACGTGCCGGAGCCCGGGCGGCAGAGCCGGCTCACCGTGTTCTTCCGGATGCTGCTGCTGATCCCGCAGTTCATCGTGTACTGGCTGCTGTCGATCGTGGCCTTCGTGGTCGCCGTGCTGGGCTGGTTCGGCGCCCTGTTCACCGGCCGGCTGCCGGAGTTCGCGGCGGGCTTCCTCTCCGGGTACGTGGCGTACGGCGTCCGGCTGGAGTCGTACCTGATGCTGCTGGTGGACTCCTACCCGCCGTTCCGCTTCGACGCGCCGGAGCACCCCGTCCGGACGGAGGTGCGGCCCGGTGAGCTGAACCGGCTGGCGGTCTTCTTCCGCATCGTCCTGGTGATCCCGGCCGCGATCATCCAGGGCGTGCTGATGAGCGGCTGGTGGGCGGTCGGCTTCATCAGCTGGCTGGTGGTGCTGGTCCTCGGCCGGATGCCGCGGCCGCTCTTCGAGGCCACCGCGGCCATCACCCGCTACCGGTTCCGCTATCAGGCCTACTTCCTGATGCTCAGCTCCGCCTACCCGAAGGGCCTGTTCGGCGAGGACGCCCTCGACACGGTGCCCGGGAGCGGCCCGGTCTCGGCCACCCGCCCGCTGGTGATGGGCAGTTCGGGCCGGGCCCTGCTGGTGGTCTTCATCATCCTGGGCATCGTCGCCTACGGCGCCTCCTCGATCACCACCAGCGTCAACTCCGACAGCGACGGCGACGACGGGTACGCCCGGCACGCGGGCGTCACCGCCCCGGCGGTGCCGTGAGCCCTCGCTCTCTCCCCCGGGGCCGCCTCGTGGACGGGGCGGCCCGCGGGATCTGACGGAGTGCCCCGGTGCCGATGGAGCTCCCGCCGGAGGCGTCGCAGACTCGGCCGGGTCACCGTGTCGCCCGAGGAGCCCGTGATGCGATCGCCCGGCCCGTCCCGCCGCACCTTCCTGTCCGCCGGCGCCCTCGCCACCGCCGCCGCCACGACGGCCGTCGCGACGGTGACCTCGCAGCCCGCGGCCGCCGAGTCCGAGGAGGAGCTGGCCACCGCCACCGCGGTCCCGCTGGCCCGCACCACCGCCGGCTGGGTGCGCGGCGCGGCGGCCGGCGCCGTGGCGGTCTTCCGCGGCGTCCCGTACGCGCAACCCCCGGTCGGGCCGCTGCGGTTCGCCTCGCCCCGCCCGCCGCAGCCCTGGGACGGCGTGCGGGAGGCGACCGCGTTCTCGGCGCCCTCCTTCCAGACCGTGCTGCCGGGCAGCAGCGAGGACTCGCTGTACGCCAACGTCTGGACCCCCGGGGTCACCGGCGCCCGCCCGGTGCTGGTCTACGTGCACGGCGGCGGCTGGAAGTTGGGGTCCGGCAGCCTGCCGACCTACGACGGGGCGCGGCTGGCCGAGCGCGGCGATCTGGTGGTGGTGACCTTCAACTACCGCCTGGGCGTCTTCGGCTTCGGCCTGCACGAGCGGCTCGACGACCCGCGCACCGGGTCGTTCGCCAACTGGGGCCTCCAGGACCAGGCCGCCCTGCTGCGCTGGGTGGCGGCCAACGCCCGTGCGTTCGGCGGCGATCCGGGCAACATCACCCTGGTCGGAACCTCCGCCGGAGGGTCCTCCACCTGGCAGCTCGCCCTGCTGCCGGAGGTCCGGCCGCTGCTGCGCCGGATCGTGCCGATCAGCGCCGCGCACGTCTGGGCCCCGGCCCTGGCGCTCACCCCCGAGGACTCCCGGGCCGCCTTCGAGACGGTGGCCGCCGAGCTGGGCACCACCGTTCCCGGGCTGCGGGAGGTGCCGGCCGCGGCCCTGCGGGACGCCTGGGACGGCCTGTTCGCCGGTCCGGCCGACTCCCGGGCGCTGGCCAGCGGCCGGGAGTACCGGGGGCCGGTGGTGGACGGCCGCTGGATGCGCGGCTACGACCACCAGCTCCCGGACCCGGGGCTGCCGGTGCTCTCGGTGAACGCCGCCACCGAGGGCTCCTTCTTCACCGGCCCCGGCTCCCCGACCCCGGTGCCGACGCCCACCACCGATGCCGAACTGCTGGACACCGTCCGGCGGTACCTGCTCCGCGGTGCGGCCCGACCGCCCGCCGGCCTGGCCGAGCAGCTGGTCGCCGCCTACCGGGCCGCCGCCACGGCGGAGGGCCGGGCCGCCGACCCGCTCGCGCTCCTCACCGAGATCCACGGCGACGGCCTGTTCCGCTACCTGATCGTCCGTCTCGCCGAGCGCCGTGCCCAGCGCTCCGAACGCCCGCACCACCGGCTGGAGTTCACCCACCCGGTGCGGGCGCCGTGGTTCGGCACCCCGCACGAGGCGACCTCGCCGTTCCTGTTCGGCACCTTCGCCTCGCCGGCCAACGCACCGGAGTTCGGCGACGGCCCGCTGGAGCGCCGGGTCTCGGACACCTTCATCGACCTGATCGCCTCCTTCGCCCGGCACGGCCACCCGGGCAGCCCGAACTCCCTCACCTGGCCCGCCTTCCGCCCGGACACCCCGAGCACCCTGCTGCTCGGCGGCCCGGCCGTGGCCGCCCTCGCCGCCACGCCCAAGGCCGCCCAGCTCCGCGCCTGGGACGAGGCCGGCTGGGTGCCCCGCCCGGCCTGACGCGGCGGGGCCGGCGAAAGTGGCTGCCCCCGGGGGCGCGAGGAACTGCGCGCTGCGGGAGTCACGGACCCGTGTGCCGGGTGCGGCGAACCACTTGCAACTGGATCTCCGCACCCGGCACACGGTCTACTTCTTCCGATTCGCGCAGTTCCTCGCGCCCCTGCCCCCGATCAGGCCGGTGCGTAGCCGTCGGGACGCGCGGTGAAGGAGCCGCGGCCCTGCGTCCGGCTGCGCAACCGCGTCGCGTAGCCGAAGAGTTCGACCAGCGGCACGGCGGCCGTGACCACCGCCGTCCCGGCCCGCGCGGTGGAGCCGGTGACCCGGCCGCGCCGGGCGGACAGGTCGCCGATCACCGTGCCGACGGCCTCCTCGGGCACCGTGACGGTGACCTCGGCGACCGGCTCCAGCAGGACCATCGCGCAGGCCCGCAGGGCCTCCCGCAGCCCGTTCCGCCCGGCGGTGCGGAAGGCGGGCTCCGAGGAGTCCTTCACATGGGTCGCCCCGTCGGTCAGGGTGACCCGCAGACCGGTGACGGGGTGGCCGCCGAGCGGTCCGTCCACCAGGGCGTCCCGGCAGCCGGCCTCCACCGCCCGGACGTACTCGGCCGGCACCCGCCCTCCGGTGACGGTGGAGCGGAACTCGAAGCCCGGCCCCTCCCCCGCCGGCAGCGGTTCGACGTCCAGGACCACGTGCGCGAACTGCCCCGATCCGCCGTCCTGTTTGACGTGCCGGTGCACCTGGCCGCTGACGCCCCGTCCGACCGTCTCCCGGTACGCGACCTGGGGCCGCCCGGCGGTGACGTCCAGGGTGTGCACCCGCCGGAGCGTCTCCACCGCGACCTCGAGGTGGAGCTCGCCCATGCCGGAGAGCACCGTCTGCCCGGTCTCCGGGTCGGTGCGCGCCGTCAGGGACGGGTCCTCCTCGGTGAGCCTGGCCAGCGCGGCCGCCAGCCGGTCGGTGTCGGCGCCGAGCCGCGCCTCGACCGCCACCGAGACCACCGGCTCGGCGGTGCGCGGGGGTTCGAGCACCAGGGGCGCCGACGGGGCGGCCAGGGTCGCACCGGGGCGGGCCGCCTTCGGGCCGATCAGCGCCACGATGTCCCCGGCCACCGCCTCGGCGGTGTCGGTGTGCCGGTCGGCGCGGACCCGCAGGATGCGGGCGGCCCGTTCGGTGCGGCCGGTGGTGGTGTCGAGCACGGTGTCCCCCTTCCTGAGGGTGCCGGAGTAGATCCGCAGGTAGCTGAGCCGACCGGTCGGCGCCGCCTGCACCTTGAAGACCAGCCCGGCGAACGGCGCCGCCGGATCGGGCGGCCGGACGGCCGTGCCGCGGCCGTCCGGGCCGTCGACGGTGCCGCGCACCGGCGGGACGTCCAGCGGTGAGGGCAGGTAGGCCACCACCGCGTCCAACAGGGGCTCCACGCCCCGGTTCCTGTAGGCCGAGCCGCCGAGCACCACCACGGCGGTGCCCTCACGGGTGAGGTCGCGCAGTGCGGCCGTGAGCGTCCCGACGCCCAACTCCCCCGCCACGCAGTACTCCTCGAACGCTCCGGGGTGCAACTCGGCCACCCGTTCGTCCAGTTGACGGCGGCGCAGCTCCGCCTCCGCGCGCAGCTCCGCCGGGATCTCGACCTGCGCGGCGGCCTCGGCCCCGTCGGCCCAGAGCAGCGCCGTCATCCGCAGCAGGTCCACCACGCCGGCGAAGCCGCCCTCGCGGCCGATCGGCAGCTGCACCGGCAACGGGACGGTGTGCAGCCGGTCCCGGATGGAGGCCACGGCGGCGTCGAAGTCGGCGCCGGTGCGGTCGAGTTTGTTGACGAAGGCGATCCTGGGCACGCCGTGCCGGTCGGCCTGCCGCCAGACCGCCTCGCTCTGCGGCTCGACGCCCGCCACCGCGTCGAAGACGGCGACGGCGCCGTCCAGCACGCGCAGCGAGCGCTCCACCTCGTCGGCGAAGTCGACGTGGCCCGGGGTGTCGATCAGGTTGATCCGGTGGCCGGCCCAGGTGCAGGTGACGGCGGCGGCGAAGATGGTGATGCCGCGGTCCCGCTCCTGCGGGTCGAAGTCGGTGACGGTGGTGCCGTCGTGGACCTCGCCGCGCCGGTGGGTGGTGCCGGTGGCGTACAGGACGCGTTCGGTGACGGTGGTCTTCCCGGCGTCCACGTGGGCCAGGATGCCCAGGTTGCGGACGGTGGTGAGGTCATGCTCGGTGTGGTGAAGTCGCTCGGTTCGCACGGCCGTTGGCCTTTCGGGGAGTTCCCGGACAGGACGGCGCGATTCGCCCGGACGCGGCCGGCCGCAGGCCTCAGCGGGCGTGCGGGCGGGCCGGGGTCGTCCCGGGCCTGCGGTGCGGGGCGCGCAGCCGGCACCGGACGGCGCGAGACACCAGGATCACCGTGGACCGGACCCGGGGAGCGTGGACGGCGGCGTGCTCGCGCATGGCCGTGGCTCCCCTCGTGTGCGGTCTGGCGCCGCCCGCGCGGAGCGGGCTGACGCCCGGTCAGTGCGGCGAGCCTAGCGAGCGCGTCCGGCCCGGCGCACCGGATTTAACCGAGGGCCCTTGCTGACGGTCTGTCAGGTGCCGGACAGTGCAAGAACTGTCCGGAAAATGATCGTCTTCCCGTCAGGCACCCCCGCGACCTGCACCTTCACCGAACCACCGCATACTTCCGGTCGGAATTGGTCTCTACCATTGCTCCGTCTTCACATTCGGAGGAGGCTCCTCGACGAAGCGCAGGGACGAGGACCCCGGCGCTCACCCGAGGGAGGGAAACCCACTCATGTCGCTCCGCAAGGCACTCTCCACCGTCGCCGTGGCCGGCATCCTGACCACCGGCACCGCCCTGCTCACCGCTCCGGCCGCCCAGGCGTTCAGCTACACCTACGTCGGCGTCTACCCGACCGCCGCCTCCTGCCACGCGGCCGGCCAGGCGTACGTGGACAGCCACCGCGCGGTCAACTACTTCTGCGACACCACCACCCCGACCGGCCCGGCCCGGCTCTCCGTGGTCCTGTACTGAGCTGGTCCTGCACTGAGGTGGTCCCGCACTGAGCCCGGACGCACCGATGGTGGGCCGCACGGCCGGCGGCCCACCATCACGCGTCCGAGGTGGAGAAAGGATTCGAACCCCTGTGAACGGCCTTGCGGGCCGTCGCCTCGCCACTCGGCCACTCCACCGGGCGATGCGCCCACAGTAGACCGGCCCGCCGCACCGCCGAGGGCGCGACACCCGCGCCGCGCGCGGTCTTCACCCGCTCGGCCCAAGCGCTACCGCGAGGCGCTCCGGTGGGCCTCCAGCTCGGCGAGGTAGCGGCCCCTGGTCTCCTCGTCCAGGAAGCTCGCCTCGAAGGAGTTGCGCGCCAGCAGGTACTGCTGGTCCACCGTCAGACCGAGCGCCTGCGCCGTCGCGATCAGGTTCTCGTCCACGTAGCCGCCGAAGTAGGCCGGGTCGTCCGAGTTCACGGTGGCGACCAGCCCGGCGTCCAGCATCCGCCGCAGCGGATGGTCGGCCAGCGTGTCCACGCAGCGCAGCCGGACGTTGGAGAACGGACAGACCGTCAGCGGGATCCGCTCCCGCACCAGCCGCTCCACCAGCTCCTCGTCCTCCAGGCAGCGCAGCCCGTGGTCGATCCGCTCCACCCGCAGCAGGTCCAGCGCCTCCCACACGTACGAGGCCGGGCCCTCCTCGCCCGCGTGCGCGACCGCCCGCAGGCCCAGCTCGCGGGCCCGGCGGTAGACCTCGACGAACTTCACCGGCGGGTGCCCCACCTCGGCCGAGTCCAGGCCGACGGCGGTGATCCGGTCCAGGTACGGCTCGGCCGCGGCCAGCGTGGCCAGCGCCGACTCGGCGCTCTCGTCGCGCAGGAAGCAGAGGATCAGCCGGGTGGTGATCCCGTACCGGCCCTCGCTGCGGTCCAGCGCCGCGCCGAGCCCCCTGATCACCGTGCCGATGTCCACGCCCCGGGCGGTGTGCGCCTGCGGGTCGAAGAAGATCTCCGCGTGCCGCACGCCCTGCGCGGCGGCCCGCTCCAGGTAGGCCTCGGCCAGCTCGGTGAAGTCCCGCTCGGTGCGCAGGACGTCCATCAGCCGGTAGTAGAGGTCCAGGAAGGACTGGAGGTCGTCGAAGCGGTAGGCGGCCCGCAGCTCCTCGACCCCGTCGAAGGGGAGCTCGACCCCGTTCCGCTCGGCCAGCCGGAAGGCCAGCTCGGGCTCCAGGGTGCCCTCGACGTGCAGGTGCAGTTCGGCTTTGGGAATCGGCATCGAGCCATCCTACGCGGCCCGGCCGGGCACCTTCCCGCAGGTCAGCGCCGCCCGTCCTTATACGCAGCGAACAACCGTGAAGCCACTCACAGACGCCCCGCGAGGCCCCCGCCGCATGGCAGACTCGATCTTCATGAAGGGCAGTCAGGCGACCAGGGCGACGCGGGCCGCGGTGTTCACCGCACTCGTGGTGCCCCTCGCCGCCCTCGGCCAGGTCCTGTTGACCGGCCGGGCCCTGCCGGTGACCACCGTCGCGGTGGCCGCGGCCGCCGTCTACGCCGTGGGCCACGCCTTCATCGGCTCCAACCGCAGCTTCGCGCGCATCCTCGCGGTGCTGCTCCCCACCCAGCTGGCCGTCGGCGCCGTCTTCGACCTCGGACAGCAGGCCTGTACCGGCCCCGGCGCACCGCCGCTCGGCGGCCTCAAGCCGCTGGTCTGCTCCGGCGGTTCGATCGGCGAGTTCCTGCTCGCCCCCGGCTCCACCCCCGCCCCGCTGGCCGGCATCCCGGTGCTCGCGGGCCACCTGCTGGTGGCCGTGCTGGCCGCCTGGGCGCTGCGCCTCGGCGAGTCCGCCCTGCGCGGCCAGGCCGCCGCCGGCCGCACCCTCGGCGAACTGCTCGCCGGCGCCTGGCGGTTCCTCCGCCTGGTGACGCCGCTCCCGGCCCGCCCGGTGCTCCGGCTGCCCATCCCCTCCTCGACCCGCGAACGGATCCCGGCCGAGGACGTCCTGCTGAGGCCCGCGCTGCGCCGCGGCCCCCCGGTGTGCGCCCCGGCCTGCTGACCACCCGTCACCCCTGACGTCCCGTCACCCGCAGGCCCTCGCCCCGCGCGCCCTTCCGCACGACCGGCGCGCCCGCCCCAGGACCTCCGCAGCGACAGGAACCGACGCACCGCCATGAGCAGCAACCAGCAGAAGAAGCAGAACCAGTCCGCCACCGCCCGCATGCGCGAGCAGCACGCCCGCGAGCAGAAGGCCGCGAAGACCCGCCGCCGCGTCGTGGTCGGCGTCTCCACCGCCCTCGTGCTCGCCCTGGTCGGCGGCATCGCCGCCGCCGTCGCCTCCACCGGCGGCTCCTCCGACACCTCCGCTGCGAGCGGCCCGCTGGTGGTCCCCGCCAACGCGACCGGCGACGGCACCGTGGTGACCTACGGCAAGGCCGACGCCCCGCACACCCTCGCGGTCTACGAGGACTTCCGCTGCCCGATCTGCGAGAAGCTGGAGACCAGCGCCGGGAAGACCATCCAGCAGCTGGCCGACGACGGCACCTACAAGATCGAGTACCACTTCGCCACGTTCCTGGACCGCAACCTCGGCGGCAAGGGCTCCAAGACCGCGCTCAACGCGACGGCCGCCGCCCTGAACGAGGGCGTGGACAAGTTCAAGGCCTTCCACGACGTGCTCTACGCCAACCAGCCCGACGAGAGCAAGGACGGCTTCGGCTCCGCCGAGGCGATGCTCAACCTGGCCGACAAGGTGCCCGGCCTGAAGACCGACGCCTTCGTGAAGGCGGTCAACGAGGGCACCTACCTGCCGTGGGTCGCCAAGGTCTCCAAGGCCTTCGACGACTCCGGCGTCTCCGGCACCCCCTCGGTGCTGCTGGACGGCAAGCAGCTGAACGTCTTCCCGGACAACAAGGTGATCACCGGCGACGCCTTCAAGGCCCTGGTCGAGCAGACCACGGCGGCCAAGTGACGGCCCCGGTCGCGGCGGGCCGGAAGCTCGCCTGGCTGTTCGTCGTCACCGGACTGCTCGGGCTGGCCGCCTCCGCGGTACTGACCCTGGACAAGATCAAGATCCTCCAGGACCCGTCCTACGTCCCCAGCTGCTCGATCAACCCGATCATCAGCTGCGGCTCGGTGATGACCAGTGACCAGGCCTCGGTCTTCGGCTTCCCCAACTCCCTGATCGGCCTGGCCGCCTTCGCGGTGGTCACCGCCGTCGGCGCGGGCATCCTGGCCGGCGCGGCCTACCGGCGCTGGTTCTGGCTCGGGCTCCAGGCCGGGGTGCTGTTCGGGATCGGCTTCGTCACCTGGCTGATGACGCAGACGCTCTACTCCATCGGCGCGCTCTGCCCGTACTGCATGGTGGTCTGGGCCGCGATGATCCCGCTGTTCTGGTACACCACCCTGCACAACCTGCGCAGCGGCGTGATCCCCGTCCCGAAGTCCCTGAAGCCGGTGGTCCGCGAGGCCGCCCGCTACCACTGGGCCGTCCCGGCCCTCTGGTACGCGGTGATCGCCCTGCTGATCCTCGACAGGTTCTGGTACTACTGGTCCACCCTGCTCTGACGCGCCGTCGTCCCGCCCGCCGCCCCGGCCGACCTCCCGGTCCGCCGGGGCGCGGTCGTCTCCCAGGCGGCCACTCCCACCAGCAGCACCAGCACCCCGCCGAGCGCCGCCCGCGGGTCCACCCACAGGTGCAGCAGGCCGCCGGCCAGGGCCCCGAGGAAGAGCGCGACCACGCTCAGCACCCGCCGCCGGGCCGCCGCCCCGGCGCCGTCGGCGGCCAGCCCGGCCAGCGTCCTGGTCACCACCGTGGTCGCCAGGTCCGGCACGGCGAGTTTGTGCACCACGCCGTTCTGCAGGCCCATCCCGAGGGCCAGCGGCACCAGCACCGCGTACCGCCCGCCGTCCAGCCACAGCCCACCCAGCGACACCGCCACCAACCCCGCCTGCACCCACACCACCAGCGCCAGCCGCTCCCCGCCCCACCGGCCCGCCACCGCCGCCCCCACCAGGAACCCGCCCAAGGCCGTCCCCGACGCGGGCGCCGACAGCTCCGACACCCCGGCCAGCGCCAGCCCCAGGAACGCCACGTTCCCGGTCATGTTGGCCACGAACACCTTCCCGAGGTCCAGGAAGCTCACCGCGTCCACCAGCCCCCCGGCGAAGGTCAGCACCAACAGCACCGGCCCGAGCCGCGCCTTCGCGTGCCCCTCCGGAAACATCCACGTCGCCCGTCGCTCTGACATCCCCTCAGTCCACCAGCCGGCCCCGCCCCACCAGCCGACCGACGCGCGTTCGTCCCCTCACACAAGCCGCGCTACGCACCGGGCAGTCGGCCCAGGTGGCGAGGGGCGGTGAGGGCGGCCATCGGGTCCTCGGGGAGGGCGAGGACCTGCTCGGGGGTGAACTCGAGCTCAGTGGGGTGGCGGCAGGACTCGACGGCGGTCCAGGGGACGGGGGTGGAGACCAGAGGACGCTCGCCGGCCCGGAGGGAGTAGGGCGCGACGGTGGTCTTGGCGCTGGTGTTCTGGGACCAGTCGACGAAGATCCGGCCGCGGCGCAGCGACTTCTCCATCCGATCCACCACCAGCCCCGGCGCGGCCGCCCGCAGCTGCCCTGCCAGGCGCCGGGCGTAGTCGGTGGCGGCCCGTTCGGGCGCGGGGTGCAGCGGGACGAGCAGGTGCAGCCCCTTGGAGCCGGAGGTCTTCGGAAAGGCCGTCAACCCGTCGGCGGCGAGCAGCCGTCGGGCCGCCAGGGCGACCACGCAGCACTCCACCACCGTCATCCCCGGCCCCGGGTCCAGGTCGATGACCAGCCGGTCGTGCCGGTCGGGCCCGCCCCGCCACTGCGGGACGTGCAGCTCCAGCGCCCCGAGGTTGGCCGCCCAGACCAGCGTCGGCAGGTCGGCGACCACCACCTGACGGAACGTCCCCTCCCGGTGCTCGACGTCCAGCGTGGTGAGCCAGTCCGGTGCCCCGCCGGGCACCCGCTTGGCCCAGAACCGCTGCCCGGTGACGCCCTCGGGGAAGCGCAGGAAGGAGGCCGGCCGCCCGGCCAGGTGCGGCAGCGCCCTCGGCGCCACCGAGGCGTAGTAGTGCACCGCCTCGGCCTTGGTCCACCCGACCGCCGGGTAGAGCACCTTCTCCAGGTGGGTCAACCGCAGCCGCCGCCCGTCGACTTCGGTGTGCACCACCTCGGGCTGCTCAGGCATCCCCGGTCCAGTCCAGCAGTTGACGCTCCGTCCAGGTGGTGACGACCCGTTCGGCGGTGATCCCGGCGGCGGCCGCCCGGTCGCAGCCGTAGGGCTGCCAGGCGAGCTGGCCGGGGGCGTGCGCGTCGGTGTCGATCGAGAAGAGGCACCCGGCCTCGACCGCGAGCGCGATCAGCCGCGACGGCGGATCCCGGCGCTCGGGGCGGCAGTTGATCTCGACGGCGGTGCCGCTCTCGGCGCAGGCGGCGAAGACCTTCTCGGCGTCGAAGCGGGACTCCGGCCGCGGCTTGGCCCCGATCAGCCGTCCGGTGCAGTGCCCGAGGACGTCCATCCGGGGGTTGCGCACGGCGGCCAGCAGGCGCCGGGTCATCGGCAGCGGGTCCATCCGCAGCTTGGAGTGCACCGAGCCGACCACCACGTCCAGCCGGTCCAGGAGTTCGTCCTCCTGGTCCAGCGAGCCGTCGTCGAGGATGTCGCACTCGATGCCGGTGAGCAGCCGGAACGGCGCCAACGTCTCGTTCAACTCGGCGACCACGTCCAGCTGTCGGCGCAGCCGCTCGGCGCTCAGGCCGTGCGCGACGGTGAGCCGCGGCGAGTGGTCGGTGAGCACCGCCCACTCGTGGCCGAGCTCGATCGCGGCCCGGGCCATCCGCTCGATCGGCACGGTGCCGTCGGACCAGTCGGAGTGCAGGTGGCAGTCCCCGCGCAGCGCGGCGGCCAGATCGGCGGCCGCCCCGTCCGCTGCCCGGGGCGGCGTCACCCGGCGCTCCAGCCCGTCGAGGTAGGTCGGCGTCCGCCCGGCCACCGCCTCGGCGATCACCCGGGCACTGGTGGTCCCGATGCCGGGCAGCCCGCTCCCCTTCGCGGCCAGCGCGGCCGGGTCGGGGGTCTGCGCGAGGAAGGCCCGGGCCGCCTCGGCGGCCTGGCGGAAGGCGCGCACCCGGTAGGCCTCGCCCTGCTCGACCTCCAGCAGGTAGGCGATCCGCTCCAGCGCCCGCACGGGATCCATGTGGCTGCTGGTGCCCTCCGGGGCTGGCGGGGAAACTGGTTCTGCACCTTCTGCACCCACTTGCCCGGTTTCCCGGTGTGGGACGGGGGCAGTCGGTACCCAGGGGGGCCGAACGCCGAGGAGGCCGTCCATGCTGCACCCCGACACCCGCCCCGACGCCCACCACCCCCACGCCGCCCGGGAACCCCGCCCGCTCGGCGTCCCGGCCGCGGAGCTGGAGACCGGCCTGCTGCTGCGCGAGCTCCAGCAGCTGCACCGCACCCGCCACGAGACCTTCCTGTACGGCTCCGAGGAGGCGCTCAGCCGCCACACGCTCCGCTGCGGCCAGCTGGAGGCCGAGTACGTCCGCCGCTTCCCGTACCGCCACGTGGCCCCCGGCCGCACCCGCAGCGGCGCCCGCGCCCGGGAGGCCGCCGAGCGGATCGCCGACCACCCGGCCTGAGCCCCCTGATCCCCCTGACGCCCCACGGAGGTGCGCGATGGTGATCGCGACCGTGAACCCGGCCACCGGCGAGACCCTGGAGACCTTCGAGCCGCTGGGCCGGGACGCGCTCGAACTGGCCCTCGGCCGGGCCGCCGAGGCGGCGGTGCTCCAGCGGGCCACCGGCTTCGAGGAGCGCTCCGGCCTGCTGCGCCGGGCCGCCGCGCTGCTGGACGCCGAACGCGACCGGATCGCGGTCACCGTCACCACCGAGATGGGCAAGCCGCTCGCCCAGGCCCGCGCCGAGGCCGCCAAGTGCGCCAAGGCACTGCGCTGGTACGCCGACCACGGCGCGGCGCTGATCGCCGACGAGCGCCCCGCCGACGAGGACGTGGCGGACTCCGGGGCCGCCTTCGCGTACGTCCGCTACCGCCCGCTCGGGGTGGTGCTCGCGGTGATGCCGTGGAACTTCCCGCTCTGGCAGGTGGTCCGCTTCCTGGCCCCGGCCCTGATGGCCGGGAACGTCGCACTGCTCAAGCACGCCTCCAACGTGCCGCGCACCGCCCTCACCCTGGCCGACCTGTTCCGCCGGGCCGGCGCGGCGCCCGGGGTCTTCCAGGCCCTGCTGATCGGCTCGGACCAGGTCGAGCAGGTGATCCGCGACCCCCGGGTGGCGGCGGTGACGCTGACGGGCAGCGAGGGCGCCGGACGGGCGGTCGGCGCGGCGGCCGGGGACGCGCTGAAGAAGACCGTGCTGGAGCTCGGCGGCAGCGACCCGTTCCTGGTGCTGCCCAGCGCCGACGTCGATGCCGCGGTGGCCACCGCCGTGAAGGCCCGGATCCAGAACAACGGCCAGTCCTGCATCGCCGCCAAGCGGTTCATCGTGCACGAGGCGGTCTACCCGCGCTTCGCCGCCGCCTTCACCCAGGCGATGCGCGCGCTGAAGGTCGGCGACCCGATGGACGCCGACACCGACCTCGGCCCGCTGGCGACCCGTCAGGGCCGCGACGACCTGGCCGCCCTGGTGGCGGACGCGCTGCGGCACGGCGCCACCGCCGACACCGGAGGCGACCGGGCCGGCGTCCCGGAACGGGGCTGGTACTACCCGCCGACCGTGCTCACCGAGGTCTCCCCCGAGATGCTGGTCCACACCGCCGAGACCTTCGGCCCGGTCGCCACCCTCTACCGGGTGCACGACCTCGCGGAGGCCGTGGAGCTGGCCAACGCCACGCCGTACGGCCTGAGTTCGAACATCTGGACCAAGGACCCCGAGGAGCGCGAGTACTGCCTGCGGGAGCTGGTGGCCGGCGGGCTGTTCTTCAACGGGATGACCGCCTCGCACCCGGCCCTGCCCTTCGGCGGGGTCAAGAACTCCGGCTACGGACGGGAGTTGGCGGGCCACGGCATCCGGGAGTTCTGCAACGTCACCACCGTCTGGCTGGGGAACCCCTGACCGCTGCTCAGGAGACCGACTTGAGGCGGCGCTTCGGCTTCACGGCCTTGGTGACCGCCTTCAGCAGCTCGTCCCTGGTCATCGATGAGCGACCCTTGATGTCCAACTCGGTCGCGCGCTCGTAGAGTTGCGCCTTCGTCATGGCGGTGAGGTCCTCCTTCGCCGGAGCCTCGGGCCGCACCGGCGCGGGGGTCTTGCCCACCGCCGCCATCGAGCGGTTGAGCACCTCCATCAGGTCCACCACGTTGGTGGCCACGGCCGGCTCCTCGGAGCGGACCATCTCGCGGCCCTCGACCTTGGCCTCCACCAGTTCGCGCACCCGGTCCTCGTAGTCGTCCCGGTAGTCCTCCGGGTTCCAGTCCATCGCGAGCATCCCGATCAGCTGCTCGGCCGCCTTCAACTCCCGCTCCTGGAGCGTGACGTCGGCCTCCGGCAGGTTGTCCACCTCGCTGTGCGGATCCCGGACCTCGTCGGCGAAGTGCATGGTGTGCAGGGTGAGGGTGTCGCCCTCGACGTGCACCGCCGTCAGGTACTCGCGGCCGCGCATGGCGAACTTGGCGATCCCGGCCTTGCCGGTGCGGCTGAGCGCCTCCCTGAGCAGGGCGTAGACCTTGGTGTACTCCTTGCCCTTCGGGCCCAGGTAGTAGGTCTTGTCGAAGAGGATCGGCTCGACCTGCTCCAGCTCCACGAAGCCGAGGATCTCGATGGTCTTCGACCGTCCGGGGGAGATCTCCTCCAGCTCCTGCGGCTCCACCACCACGTACTCGCCCTCGGCGAGCTCGAAGCCCTTCACCACGTCGGCGTAGGGCACCTCCTCGCCGGTGCGCTCGTTGACCCGCTGGTTGCGCACCCGGTCGGAGGTCCCGCGCTGGAGCTGGCGGAACCGCACGCTGTGGTCCTCGGTGGCCGAGTACAGCGCCACCGGCACGGTGACCAGCCCGAAGCTCAACGTCCCCGACCACATCGCCCTGGCCATCCGGGCCTCCTCAGCCGACGCCTGCGTCCCCTTGCCCTCCAGGTTCGCCCACCCTGGCGTGCCCGGCCAGCACGTCCAGGAAGGCGGCGGTGATCCGGTCCGGCCCGGGGCGGGTGTAGCCGGCCAGGGTCCGGCGGACCGGCGGGTCGGGGCGCAGCACCCGGGCGGCGAAGCCGGGCGGCAGCAGGTTCCCCGGCACCAGGGCCGGGCCCAGCCCGGCGGCGGCCAGCAGCGGGGCGGCGGCGGTCTGCTCGGTCCGCACGCCCGCCTCCGGGCGGAATCCGGCCGCCGCGCAGGCCGCGTCGAGCACCTCGGCGAGGCCGTTGCCGGGCGCGTAGTGCACCCACTCCCGCCCCGCCAGCGAGGCCAGTGCGATCCGCCCGCCGGGCGCCTCGGCCGGGTCGTCCCCGGCCAGCACCACGACGAACTCCTCCTGCCCCAACTCCCGTACCGGGCCCGCCCATTCGGCGGGACGGGGACCGACCGCCAGATCCGCCCGGCCCTCGGCCATCGCGGCGGCCAGCGCCCCGGCGTGCGGGTACTCGCGCAGTCGCACCCGCACCTGCGGATGGCGGGCCCGCCAGGCCCGCAGCACCGGCGGCAGCACGCCGAGCGCGACGGAGTACACCACGGCCAGCTGGAGCTCCCCGCCGTCCAGCCCGGCGGCCCGCCGGGCGGCGGCCCTGGCCCGCTCCGCTCCGGCCAGCGCGGCCCGGGCGTGCGGCTCCACCTCGCGGCCCATCGGGGTGAGCCGCACCGAGCGCGGCAGCCGCTCCAGCAGCGGCCCGCCGCACTCCCGCTCCAACGCCCGCACCTGGTGCGAGAGGGCCGGCTGGGAGACGTGCAGCAGCTCGGCCGCCCGGGTGAAGGAGCCGGTCTCCACCACGGTGACCAGGTACTCGTACTGACGGAGCGTAGCCATGCACGGAGTTTATGGCCGGCGGAGGAAGCATGTCTTGGACAGGGGGTGTCCGGCCGACGGAGGCTCGTCGAGAGAGATCCACTTCCCCCTGGAGGAGCAGACAGATGAGCGACGACACCCTCGACGGCCGCCGCCTGGTCGTGATCGGCGCGGGCTCGGGCATCGGCCGCGAGCTGGCCCGGACGGCCTCGGCGGCCGGGGCCGAGCTGGTGCTGGCCGGGCCGGACGGGGCCCGGCTGGCGGCCACCGCCGCCGAGCTGCCCGGCCCGGCCCTGGTGCAGCCGGTCGACCTGGCCGACGAGGCCTCGATCGCCGCGCTGGCCGCGCGCACGGGCCGCTTCGACCACCTGGTCTCGACCGCGGCCATGCCGGCCAACGGGCCGGTGCGCGACCTCGAACTGGCCGACGTGCAGCGGGCGTTCGCCGCCAAGGTGTTCGGTCCGCTGCTGCTCGCCAAGCACCTGGCGGGGCAGGCCGGGCCCGGCGGCTCGTTCACCTTCTTCTCCGGCGTGGCCGCCTGGCGCCCCGCCCCCGAGCGGGTGGTGATGGCCACCACCAACGGCGCCCTGGCCTTCCTGGTCGAGGCCCTCGCGGTGGAGCTGGCACCCGTCCGGGTCAACGCCGTCTCCCCGGGCATCGTCGACTCCGGCGCCTGGGACGGCCTGGCCGAGCGCAAGGACGCCTTCCTGGCCGGCGTGGCCGCGAAGAACCCGGCCCGCCGGGTCGGCGCCCCCGCCGACCTGGTCCGCGCGGTGCTGTACGCGATCGGGAACCCGTACGTCACCGGCACCGTCCTGCACGTCGACGGCGGCGGCCGCCTGGCCTGAGCCCCCGCCGCGGACCCCGGGCCCGGTCCCCCTCCCGGTGCCACCCTGGAGGGGTGACACTGCTCCGCTTCTCGCCGATGCTGGCGAGCTCCAGCGAGCGCCGGGAGTTCGGCCCGGGCTGGCTGCTGGAGCGCAAGCTCGACGGCATCCGGGCACTGGCCTACCGGGACGGCCCGACCGTCCGGCTGGAGTCCCGCACGGGCAAGCAACTGGCGCCCGGATTCCCCGAGTTGACCGAGGCCCTGGCCGCCCAGCCGGTGCAGCGCTTCGTGCTGGACGGCGAGATCGTCGCCCTCGACGAGCACGGCGCGACCAGCTTCGAACGGCTCCAGCAGCGCATGCAGCTGCGCGATCCGCGCCGCGCCCTGGCCACCGGCGTGGCGGTCACGTACCACCTCTTCGACCTGCTCCAGCTGGAGCAGTACGACACCACCCGCCTCCCGCTCTCCGAGCGCAAGCAGGTCCTCGCCCGGGCCCTCCGGTACGACGGCCCGCTGCGCTACACCGAGCACCGGGTGGCGGACGGGCCGGTGCCGCTGGCCGAGGCCTGCGCCCGGGGCTGGGAGGGCCTGATCGCCAAACGCGCGGACGGCGCCTACCAGCAGCGCCGCTCCTCGGACTGGCTGAAGCTCAAGTGCACCGCCGGCCAGGAGCTGGTGATCGGCGGCTTCACCGACCCGGCCGGCTCCCGGGCGGGCTTCGGCGCCCTGCTGCTCGGCACCCACCTGACGGAGGGCGGCGGGCCGCTGCGGTACGCGGGCAAGGTCGGCACCGGCTTCTCCACCGCCGTGCTGCACGGACTGCGGGCCCGGCTGGACGACCTGGTCCGGCCCGGCTCGCCGTTCGACGGCCCGGTGCCGGAGCGGAGGCCGCACTGGGTGGAGCCGGTCCTGGTCGCCCAGTGCGCCTTTACCGGCTGGACCAGGGAGGGAAGGCTGCGCCACCCGCGCTTCCTCGGACTGCGGGAGGACAAGGAGGCGCACGAGGTGGTCCGCGAGTCCTTCCGCGAGGGCCAAGGGACTTGACAGTTCATCAGGCAAGTTCGCGCTCGTTGTTCAAATTGGAAATGTCAGGTACGGTCACCCAAGTGGTTCAAATTCGAACCGCGCTTCCCCTTGCCCAGGCCGCCCGAGACCGGAGACCTGCCGTCATGACGACCACCTCCCCCACGCCCCCCGTCACCGCCGACGCCCCCGGCGTCACCACCCTGCCCGCCTACGACCTCGGCCTGCTCGTGCTGCGCCTCGGCCTCGGCCTGACCATGGCCGGCCACGGCCTGCAGAAGCTGTTCGGCTGGTTCGGCGGCAGCGGCCTCGACGCCACCTCCCAGTTCTTCGCCTCCGTCGGCTACCCCGCCCCCGACGCGATGGCCGTGGTCGCCGCCCTGACCGAGACCCTCGGCGGCCTCGGCGTGGCCCTCGGCCTGCTCACCCCGCTGGCCGGCGCCGCCGTGGTCGGCACCATGCTCAACGCCCTCGCCGTCACCTGGACGGGCTCCTTCTTCTCCCCCGACGGCCCCGAGTACGTGATCATGCTGCTCGCCGCCTTCACCGCGCTCACCCTGACCGGCCCCGGCCGCTACTCGGCGGACTCCTTCGTGCCCGTCCTGAACCGCCACCGCCTGGTGTACGGCCTCGCCGCACTGGCCCTGGCCGTGATCACGGCCGGCGTCGTCCTGCTGGTCCGCGACTGACCGCGCGACACTGGAACCATGAGCCGTGACATCTTCCACCCCCCGGTGGTGGTGCGGGCCCCCACCAAGGGCGCCCGCCCCTACCGGCGGGTGGAGATCTACGGGCGCCTGGTGGGCAAGGCCACCGGCGAGGCCGACGTGGCGGAGTTCATCCGCCGGGCCGGGGTGGACGACCCGGACCTGGACGACCCCGAGCTGGTCGAGTGGCTCGGCGGCGGACGCGCGGCGTGGGCCCCCGAGGAGTAGCGCTGCGGTTGTGGGACGGCGCGGTCGGTGTTCGAGTGGGTATCGGCCGTCGCGGGCCGACCGCCGGCCGAGAGGTACGCGCGTACCGCTAGGAGGCCCTACCCCATGTCCGAAGCACACGTCCCGTACACCACCAACAACGCCGGTGTCCCGGTCGAGAGCGACTCGGATTCGCTGACCGCCGGGCCGGTGGGCCCGATCCTGCTGCACGACCACTACCTGATCGAGAAGATGGCCCAGTTCAACCGGGAACGGGTGCCCGAGCGGGTGGTGCACGCCAAGGGCGGCGGGGCCTACGGCTTCTTCCAAGTCACCAACGACGTCAGCCAGTTCACCAAGGCGGACCTCTTCCAGCCCGGCAAGAAGACCGAGCTGCTGATCCGCTTCTCCACGGTGGCCGGCGAGCTCGGCACCCCCGACAGCTGGCGCGACCCGCGCGGCTTCGCGGTGAAGTTCTACACCGAGCAGGGCAACTACGACCTGGTCGGCAACAACACCCCGGTCTTCTTCGTCCGGGACCCGATCAAGTTCCAGGACTTCATCCGCTCCCAGAAGCGCCGCCCCGACACCCACCTGCGCGACAACGACATGCAGTGGGACTTCTGGACCCTCAACCCCGAGACCGCCCACCAGGTCACCTGGCTGATGGGCGACCGCGGCATCCCGAAGACCTGGCGCCAGATGAACGGCTACGGCTCGCACACCTACCAGTGGGTCAACGCGGGCGGCGAGCGCTTCTGGGTCAAGTACCACTTCAAGACCGACCAGGGCATCGACTTCCTCACCCAGTCGGACGCGGACGCGCTGGCCGGGCAGGACCCGGACGCCCACATCCGCGACCTCTACGACGCGGTCAAGAACGGCAACCACCCGAGCTGGACGCTGCACGTCCAGGTGATGCCCTTCGAGGACGCCTGGGACTACCGGTTCAACCCCTTCGACCTCACCAAGGTCTGGCCGCACGGCGACTACCCGCTGATCGAGGTCGGCCGGATGACGCTCAACCGCAACCCCGACAACTACCACGTGCACATCGAGCAGGCCGCCTTCGAGCCCTCGAACCTGGTGCCCGGCATCGGCGTCTCGCCGGACAAGATGCTGCTCGGCCGGATCTTCTCCTACCCGGACACCCACCGGTACCGGATCGGCCCCAACTACGCGCAGCTGCCGCCCAACCGGCCGCACGTGCCGGTGCACTCCTACGCCAAGGACGGCCCGATGCGCTTCGAGGCCTCCCGGGCCGAGGTTCCCTACGCCCCCAACTCCTACGGCGGCCCGGCGGCCCGGCCCGAACTCTGGGGCTCCCCGCTCGGCTGGGACGTGGCCGGCCGGATGGTCCGCGAGGCCTACCCCCTGCACCGCGAGGACGACGACTGGGGCCAGGCCGGCACCCTGGTCCGCACCGTCCTCGACGACGCCGCCCGCGACCGCCTGGTCTCCAACGTCAGCGGCCACCTCCTGAACGGCGTCTCCGCCCCGGTCCTGGCCCGCGCCCTCGACTACTGGCGCAACGTCGACAAGGACCTCGGCGACCGCATCGCCACCAAGGTCAACGGCGGATAGCGCCCGCCCTCCGCCCCACGGCCGCCCCGGGAGCCCTCCCGGGGCGGCCGTCGTGCGGCCGGTGTGACCGGGGTCACGTCGGCTGGTGTCACAGGGGCGCCGGCCCTCTCGTCCCAGGGGTGGAACGGCGAACAGCGCCGCCACTGCCCCGGAGGAGCACCCCATGAACATCGCCCTGTGGATCGTCGCCGGCTTCCTCGCGGTCGCCTACCTCGCGGGCGGTGGCCTCAAGCTGGTCCTGCCGAAGGCGCGGATCGCCGCGTTCGGGCCCAGCTCGCAGTGGGTCGGGGACTTCAGCTCGGGCGGGGTGAAGGCGATCGGCGCCCTGGAGGCGCTGGCCGGGATCGGGCTGGTGCTGCCCGCCGCGGTGGGCGTCGCACCCGTCCTGGCGCCGCTGGCCGCGCTCGGGCTGGTGCTGCTGATGGCCGGCGCGGCGGTGGTCCGGTACCGGCGCGGGGAGATCAAGCTGGTGGGCGTGGACCTGGCCTACCTGGCGCTGGCCGCCTTCGTGGCCTGGGGCCGCTTCGGCCCGGCGGCCTTCAGCGGCTGAGCCCGGGCCCCGTGCGGGGCGTTGACAGGGGCAGACCTCACGGCGATGCTAAGCAAGCGCTTAGTCACCCACCCGTGAGGACTGCCCCATGAGCGATGACTTCCCCGATCCGCCCGGCCTGGACCTCGCCCGGCTGCGGGAGCACCTCGACGCCGAGCGGCCCGGGCTGGTCGCCGGACCGCTACGGGCAGAACTGATCGAGGGCGGGCGGTCGAACCTCACCTACCGGGTGGGGGACGGCAGTTCGACCTGGGTGCTGCGGCGGCCACCGCTCGGGCACGTGCTGGCGACGGCCCACGACATGGGCCGGGAGTACCGGGTGATGACGGCGCTGGCGCCGACCGCCGTGCCGGTGCCGGAGACGCTGCTGCTGGTGGAGGACCCGGAGGTGCTGGGGGCTCCCTGGTACCTGATGGAGCACGTGGCCGGGACGCCGCACCGGGACGCCGACGCGCTGGCGGCGCTCGGCGAGCAGCGGGTGCACGCGCTCGGGCTGCACCTGGCCGACACCCTGGTCGCCCTGCACGCCGTCGACCCGGCGGCCGTCGGCCTGGCGGACTTCGGGCGGCCGGAGGGCTTCCTGGAACGTCAGCTGCGGCGCTGGGAACGGCAGTTGGAGAGCTCGCGGAGCCGCGAGGTGCCGGGCATCGCCGAGCTGCGGGCCGGTCTGACCGACACCCTCCCCGGCTCCCCCGCCCCGGCGCTGGTCCACGGCGACTACCGCCTCGACAACGTGTTGGTCGGCCCGGACGACCGGATCACCGCCGTGCTGGACTGGGAGATGTCCACCCTCGGCGACCCGCTCACCGACCTCGGCCTGCTGGTGATGTACACCGAGCTGGCCCGCCGGTACGACGGCATCCTGCCCGGCGCCGCCCTGGCCCCCGGCTTCCCCGCCGCCGCGGAGCTCGTCGGCCGCTACGCCGAGGGCTCGGGGCGGGACGTCTCGACGCTCGGCTGGTACGTCGGCTTCGCCTCGTTCAAGCTCGCCGTCGTCCTGGAGGGCATCCACTTCCGGCACGCCCAGGGCCGCACGGTCGGCTCCGGCTTCGACCGGGTGGGCGAACTGGTGCCGCTGTTCGTGCAGTTCGGCCTGACCGCACTCAAGGAGAGCTGACCGTGGACTTCGCCTACGACGACCGGACCGAGCAGCTGCGCGGGCAGCTCGCCGCCTTCCTGGACGAGGCGGTGTACCCGGCGGAGCCGGTGCTGGCCGCCCAACTCGCCGACCCTGAACGGACCGAGTGGACCGTCCCGGCGGTGATCCGTGAGCTCCGGCAGGAGGCCCGGGCGCGCGGCCTGTGGAACCTCTTCCTGCCGGGCGAGCACGGCGCCGGGCTGACCAACCTCCAGTACGCCCCGCTGGCCGAGCTGACGGGCCGTTCGATCCTGCTGGCCCCCGCCGCGCTCAACTGCGCCGCGCCCGATACCGGGAACATGGAGCTGCTCGCCCAGTTCGGCGACGAGGCCCAGCGCAAGCAGTGGCTGGAGCCGCTGCTGAGCGCCGAGATCCGCTCGGCCTTCGCGATGACCGAGCCGGAGGTGGCCTCCTCGGACGCCACCAACATCACCACCAGCATCGAGCGCCGCGGCGACGAGTACGTGGTCAACGGCCGCAAGTGGTACATCACCGGGGCGATGAACCCGGACTGCAAGGTCTTCATCGTGATGGGCAAGACCGATCCGACGGCCGACCCGCACCGCCAGCAGAGCATGATCCTGGTGCCGCGCGACACCCCCGGGGTGACGGTCCGCCGGGGCATGACGGTCTTCGGCTACCGGGACGAGGACCACGGCGGGCACGCCGAGATCCTGTTCGAGGACGTCCGCGTCCCGGCCGCCAACCTGATCGGCGAGGAGGGCGCCGGCTTCGCCATCGCCCAGGCCCGGCTCGGCCCCGGACGGATCCACCACTGCATGCGGGCGGTCGGGATCGCCGAGCGGGCCCTGGAGTTGATGTGCCGTCGGGTGAGCGAACGCGTCGCCTTCGGCAAGCCGCTGGCCGCCCAGGGTGTGGTCCAGGAGTGGATCGCCGAGTCCCGGGTACGGATCGAGCAGGCCCGGCTGCTGGTGCTCAAGACGGCCTGGCTGATGGACACCGTCGGGAACCGGGGCGCGCACACCGAGATCCAGGCCATCAAGATCGCCGTCCCGGCCATGACGGAGTGGGTGCTCGACAAGGCCGTCCAGGCGCACGGCGCGGCCGGGGTGAGCCAGGACACCCCGCTGGCCCAACTCTGGGCGGGGAACCGCACCTTGCGGCTGGCCGACGGTCCGGACGAGGTGCACCGGCGGTCACTGGCCCGCCGGGAGCTGCGGCGCCACCAGGAGGGCTGACCATGGACCTGCGCGCACGGACGAGGGAGTTCCTCGCCGCCCACGACCCCGCCGAGACCGGACGGACCGCCTTCCTACGGGCCCGCTTCGACGCCGGCCTCGCCTGGGTGCACTTCCCGCCCGGGCTCGGCGGCCTCGGCGCGCCGCGCTCCGGACAGGCGGCGGTGGACGAGGAGTTGGCCGCCGCCGGAGCCCCGGACAACGATCCGCGCCGGATCGGCATCGGCCTCGGGATGGCCGCCCCGACCGTCCTGCGGCACGGCACCGAGGAGCAGAAGCGGCGCTTCCTGCGCCCGCTCTGGACCGGCGAGGAGGTCTGGTGCCAGCTGTTCAGCGAGCCCGGGGCCGGCTCCGACCTCGCCTCGCTCGCTACCCGGGCGGTGCGCGAGGGCGACCACTGGGTGGTGGACGGCCAGAAGGTGTGGACCTCGATCGCGCACGCCGCGCGCTGGGCCATCCTGCTCGCCCGCACCGATCCGGACCTGCCCAAGCACCAGGGGATCACCTACTTCGTCTGCGACATGACCGACCCCGGGGTGGAGGTCCGGCCGCTGCGCCAGATCACCGGGGAGGCCGAGTTCAACGAGGTGTTCCTGACCGGGGTGCGGATCCCCGACGCACACCGGATCGGCGCGGTGGGCGAGGGCTGGCGGATCGCCCAGACCACCCTCAACAACGAGCGGGTGGCGATCGGCGGCCAGGCCACCCCGCGCGAGGGCGGGATGATCGGCGTCGTGGCCGGGACCTGGCGCGAGCGGCCCGAGCTGCGCACCCACGAACTGCACCAGCGGCTGCTCAAGGGCTGGGCGGACGCGGAGCTGCTGCGGCTGACCGGTGAGCGGCTGCGCCAGCAACTGGCGGCCGGGCAGCCCGGCCCGGAGGGCGCGGCGATGAAGCTGGCCTTCGCCCGGCTGGCCCAGGAACTCAGCGGCCTGGAGCTGGAGTTGCTCGGCGAGGACGGGCTCGTCTACCAGGACTGGGCGATGACCCGCCCCGAGGTGGTCGACTTCACCGGCCGTGACGCCGGGTACCGCTATCTGCGGGCCAAGGGGAACTCGATCGAGGGCGGCTCCTCCGAGATCCTGCGCAACGTGATCGCCGAGCGGGTGCTCGGCCTGCCCTCGGAGCCGCGTACCGACAAGGACCTGCCGTGGAAGGACCTGCGCCGATGAGCGATCTGCTCTACTCCGAGGTGGAGGAGGAACTCCGCTCCGCCGTCCGGGACTTCCTGACCGACCACTGCCCGCCCGCCGCTGTGCTCGGCCGCGTCGAGACCACCGAGCCCTACGACCCGCGGCTCTGGCGCGGCCTGGCCGACGGCCTCGGGGTGGCCGGGCTCCAGGCACCCGAGGCGCTCGGCGGCGCCGGCGCCTCGGTGCGCGAAGTGGCGGTGGTGCTGGAGGAGTTGGGCCGATCGGTGGCACCGGTGCCGTACTTCGGCAGCTCGGTGCTGGCGGTGACGGCTCTGCTGGCGGCCGCCGACCGGGAGCTGCTGCCGCAGCTGGCCTCCGGGGAGCGGACCGCCGCCCTCGCGGTCCCGTTCTCCACCCCACCCGGGGCCCCGCTGCCGCAACTCGGCGCCGGGGAGCGGCTCTCGGGCCGGATCACCTCGGTGGCGGACGCCCTGGCCGCCGACGTCCTGCTGGTGCCGGCCGGCGGCGCGCTCTGGGCCGTGGACCGCGCCGAGGCCACCGTGCTCCCCCGGACCTCGCTCGACCTCACCCGGCCACTGGCCGACGTGGAGCTGAGCGGAGCGGCGGCCCGGAGGGTGGCGGACGGCCAGGAGCCGGCCGCCGCAGCCCTGCTGACCGGGGCCGGCCTGCTGGCGTCCGAGCAGCTCGGCATCGCCGAGTGGTGCCTGGCCACCACCGTGGCCTACCTGAAGGAGCGTCACCAGTTCGGCCGGCCGGTCGGCTCCTTCCAGGCGCTCAAGCACCGCCTCGCCGACCTCTGGCTGGAGATCGTCCAGGGCCGGGCCGCCGCCCGGTACGCGGCGGACGCCCTGGCCACCGGCAGCCCGGACACGGCGGTGGCGGTGGCCCTCGCCCAGTCGCACTGCGGGGCGCTGGCCGTCCGGGCCGCCGAGGAGTGCGTGCAGCTGCACGGCGGCATCGGGATGACCTGGGAGCACCCGGCCCACCTCTACCTCAAGCGCGCCAAGGCCGACCAACTCGCCCTCGGGACCCCGGGGTTCCACCGGGGCACCTTGGCGGACCTGGTCGGCCTCACCGCACCGTAGCCGTGCGTCAGTCGATCGCGCGCAGCACGTCGCGCAGGTCGACGTACTTGAAGCCGGTGGCCTCGCGGTCGCCGTCGCCCGGGGTCTCCTGGCCGTCCTGGACGACCATCAGGCCGTGCGGGTAGCGGCGGCCGAGCGGGGCGTTGAGCACGGCCGCGCCGTCGCAGACCTCGGAGCCGTCGAGGGTGGCGGAGGCGGCGGTGATCCGGAAGGCTCCCTCGAACTCGTTGTGCTCGTCGCGCTCGCGGTCGTAGGCGACGAAGGTGTCGTCGCCCTGGCTGGAGGCGAGGAGGTAGCCCCTGCCGTGGCCCCGGTCGAGGATGGTCAGGCCCTCCACGTCGGCGGTCAGGTGCTTGCCGCCGTAGCCCGGGTCGGCACCCGGGACGCACTCCTCGGTCTCCGGGTCGTAGGTGGCGGGCACGCCGTACTCGCGGACCCGGTCCATCAGTTCCGGCCGCCCGGAGAGGTCGGCGGGGATGCGCCAGATCCCGACGTCCTCCTGCCCCGCGTACAGGGTGCCGCTCTCCGGATCGACCACCATGCCCTCCACCTGCGGGAGTTCGCCGGGCTCGGCGCACGGGGCCCAGGTACCGCCGTCGGGGAGGCGGAAGGAGGCGGGGAGGTCGACGGTGCGGACCTGACGGTAGGTCACCGTGCCGGCCGGGGTGGCGGTGAGCTCCAGCAGGGCGAGGCGGGTGCGGTGCCGCTGGCTGGCGATCGCGTAGCTGCGGCCGGTGCGGCGGTCCGTCCAGGTGGCCAGGCCGTACGCGGTGGCCTGCTCGTTGATCTCCGCCTGGTCCGCCGAGAACACCGGGCTCACCCCGGGGTCGGTCACGTCCGTGAGCGGGCCGCCGGGCCGGGCCGGGTCGATCCGGTAGACCCGCAACCGGTCGTTGCCCCGGTCCGTCACCACGGCCAGGTCGGCCTTGGCGCCGCCGATCCGGACGCCCTTCAGCAGGTCCACGTTGTTGAACCGCCCCGGCGCGTCCTCCTCCCCCGGCCCGGCCGGCGCCGCCAGCGCCTGCACCTGCCGCGCCTCCAGGTCGTAGACCCGCAGCCCGCCCTGCTTCGCCGTGGCGATCACCAGGCTCCGCCCCGGATCGGCGTCGTTGCGCCAGATCGCCGGGTCGTCGGCGTTGGCCTTCCCACCCGCCTTGTCGTCGAACAACGGAGCCGTCTCCGCCCTCGGGTGCACCTCCGGCAGCCGCGAGGCGGCCCCGGCGGGGAACGGAACGGAGACGGCGAGGAGGGTACCGAGCACGAGGGAGGCGGCCCGCACGGCCTGACGAGTGGTCATGGGCCAGCACCCTGAACCACTTCGGCGCACGATGGGCCACCACCGACCGAAGCCCGGATGAACTCTTGCGGCCACCCGGCGCCGGGAACGCCACTAGGATCCGGGGATCGCATCGGTACGGCGGACGGAGCCAAGGCATGCACGACGAGAAGGAAGCCGAGACCAAGCGGGCGCTCGGCATCTCGTCCTGGCGGAACCTCTCCAAGGAGAAGGTGCTCAAGTTCGCGGCCATGGTGCCCGACACGAGCAACGAGGTGCGCCTCAAGCTCCTCGAACAGTTCCCCGCGTTCAAGGACCTCGCCGTGAATTCGGTGGATGCCCTGAAGAAGGCGCACCGGACCACGGTCGCGGCCAACGAGAACAACCAGGAGCGCCTCCACGAGGCGTCCGAGCAGTTCAGGGACATCCTCGCGGAGGAGCTCAAGCGGGACGACCTCGGCCCGGAGGACCGGCAGGCCATCTACGACCGTCTCCAGCAGGGCGTGCAGCAGGAGTACGAGAAGGACAGCGAGAACAAGCAGTTCCTGGAGCGGACGATCCGTCTGGTGACCACCGGCGCCGTCACCGTCATCGCCTTGGGTGCGGTCTTCGCAGGCGCCCAGATCATGGGCGAGTCCAAGGACGGTCACGAGGACTGAGGCCGTCCGCTCCCGGCGGCCTACGGCAGGATCGCGATCCGGCCGGTGGTGGTGCCGTCGGCGACGCGTTGGACGGCGTCGGCCGCCGCGTCGAGCGGCAGGCGTTCGCTGACCAGGGGGCGGATGACGGACTTGGCGGCCAGGGCGGTGAGTTCGGTGTGGGCCGCGTGGACGGCGGCGGGGTCGTGGGTGGCGTAGAGGCCCCAGTGGAGGCCGAGCACCGAGTAGTTCTTGACCAGGGCGTGGTTGAGGGCGGCGGTGGGGATGGTGCCGCTGGCGAAGCCGATGACGACGATGCGGCCCTCGAAGGCGATGCAGCGGGTGGAGCCGGTGTAGGCGTCGCCGCCGACCGGGTCGAAGACCACGTCCGCGCCCCGGCCGCCGGTGGCCGCCTTGACCGCGGCGGTGAAGTCCTCGGCGCGCCGGTCGATCACCAGGTCGGCGTCCAACTCCCTTGCCACGGCTGCCTTCTCGGCTCCGCCGACGACCGCGATCACGGTGGCGCCCGCCGCCTTGCCGAGCTGGACGGCGGCGCTGCCGACGCCTCCGGCCGCGGCGTGCACCAGCAGCGTCTCGCCGGCCCGCAGCCCGGCCCGCCGGTGCAGCGCGAACCAGGCCGTCTGGTAGGCGATGTGGAGCGCGGCGGCCTCCGCGTCGTCCAGCGCCGGCGGGGCCGCAAAGGCGCTCCGGGCGTCCATCAGGGCGTACTCGGCGAAGGCCCCGGCGGGCAGCAGCGGGGTGCCGATCACCCGCTCCCCGGTCCGCGCGCCTCCGACCACCTCGCCGCACAGCTCCACCCCCGGGGTGAACGGCAGCGGCGGCCGCACCTGGTAGTGGCCCCGGACCATCAGCGCGTCCGGGAAGTTGACCGCGGCGGCCCGCACCCGGACCAGCAACTGCCCGTCCCCCGCCTCGGGTCGGGGCACCTCGGCCGGCCGCATCACCGCCCCCGGCTCGCCCAGCTCCCCGACCTGCCACGCCCGCATCGTGCTCACGCCTCGTCCTCCAGCCGTTGCTGCATCCGGTTCATCGTGCCCAGCCAGCGGTCGGTGTCCCCGGCCCTGGCCAGGTAGTACCGGGCCACCTCGGGGTGCGGAAGGATCAGGAACCGCTCCTCGGCGATCCCCCGCATCACCTCCTCGGCGACCTCGGAGGGCTCCAACGCCTCGTCCTCCAGCAGCAGTTGACCGGCCCGTCCGGTCTCCTCCAGCATCCTGGTCCGCACGCCCTGCGGGCAGACCGCGTGCACCCGCACGCCCCGGTGGCGGTAGGTGGCGGAGAGCCACTCGGCGAAGGCCAGCGCGCCGTGCTTGCTGACGGAGTACGGGGCGGAGCCGAGGCTGGTGAGCAGCCCGGCCGCGGAGACGGTGGCGACGAAACGGCCCGCGCCGCGCTCCAGCCAGTCGGGGAGCAGGAGTTCGGCGGCCCGGACGTGCGCCAGCACGTTGACCTGCCAGGCGCTCTCCCAGGCGGCGGGCCCGGCGTCGGCGCCGCCCACCGGGGCGACGCCCGCGTTGGCGCAGTACACGTCGATGTGGCCGAGCTCCTTGCGGGCGGCCGCGATCAGCTCCTCGGGGCGCGTCGCGTCGCCCGGCACCGCGACGCCCCCGATCCGCTCGGCGACGGCCGAAGCGGCCTCCGCGTCGAGGTCGTTGACCACCACGCGGGCCCCGCCCGCCGCCGCGAAGGCCTCGGCCATGGCGGCCCCGATGCCGTGCCCGGCGCCGGTGACCACCACGCCCAGCCTGCGGGTCACAGGCCGCCGCCCAGGGTGATGCCGCCGTCCACCACCAGGGTCTGGCCGGTGATCCAGGCGGCGTCCTCGGAGAGCAGGAAGGCGACCGCGCCGGCCACGTCCTGCGGGACGCCGAGTCGCTTCATCGGGTAGGCCGCGGCCACCTGCTCCTCGCGGCCCTCGTACAGGGCCTCGGCGAAGCGGGTCTTGACCACGGCGGGCGCGACGGCGTTGACCCGGATCGACGGGCCGAGTTCGGCGCCGAGCTCGGTGGTGACGCGCATCAGGGCGGCCTTCGAGACCCCGTACATGCCGATGCCGAGCGAGGCGCGGATGCCGGCGATGGAGGCCACGTTGACCACCGAGCCGCCGTGCTCGCCCATCCAGGCGTCGCGGGCGAGGCGGATCCAGGCCAGCGGGGCGAGCACGTTGACGCCGAGGATCTTGGCGGCGGCGGCCTGGTCGACGTCCAGCAGGGAGCCGAACACCGGGTTGATGCCGGTGTTGTTGACCAGGTGGTCGAGGCGGCCGAACTGCTGCGTCGTGCGGGCCACCACCTCGGCCTGGTGGGCCGGGTCGTCGGACTTGCCGGCCACGGCGATCGCGTGGTCGGGGCCGCCCAGCTCACGGACCGCCTCGGCCAGCGGCTCGGGGTTGCGGGCGGTGATGCAGACCCGGGCCCCGCGCTCGACCAGCTCGCGGGCGATGCCGAGGCCGATGCCCCGGCTGGCTCCGGTGACCACGGCCACCCGGTCCTTGAACGACGGCGCCATGGCCGATTCCTCTCCACTGGTGCGACGCGCAGGAGTGACTAAGCGCTTGCTTAGCATGTTGGCGACGGGTCACACTGTCAACCACTCCGACCCCGGGGCGGACCGCACCCGTCTGCGAGGATGGCCACCATGAACGACCACGCGACCGCCGAACTCTGGCCCACCGGCAGCACGGGCGAGCGGACCGAGGCCGCCCGCCGGCTGCTGCTCGCGGCGGTCGAGTCCTTCGCCCGGCGCGGCTACCACGCCACCACCACCCGGGACATCGCCACCGCCGCCGGGATGAGCCCGGCGGCCCTCTACATCCACTACCCCTCCAAGTCGGCACTGCTCTCCGAGATCAGCCGCACCGGCCACCAGGCCACCCTGGACCTGGTCGAGCGGGCGGCCGCCGAGGGCAGCGGCCCGGTGGAGCAGATGCGGCAGCTGGTCGAGGACTTCACTCGCTGGCACGCCCGGGGCCACACGGTCGGACGGATCGTCAACCACGAACTGAACGCGCTGCCGGAGGAGGAGTTCGAGGTGGTCGCCGCACTGCGGCGGCGGATCGAGGAGACGGTGCGGCGGATCATCGAGGAAGGGGTGGCGGAAGGTTCCTTCCAGGTGCCGGACGTGCGGACGGCGGCCCGCGCGGTGACCTCGCTCGGCATCGACGTCTCGCGCTGGTACACCGAGCGGAGCAGCGAGACCCCGGAGGAGCTGGGCCGCCGGTACGGGGTGCTGGTGCTGCGGATGCTCGGGGCCGCGATCTGACGTCCCGCCGGAGCCGCTCCTTCCACCCTCCCCCGACTTAGGTTAGGCTCGCCTTACCTACTCAGGAGGACGGATGCCCGCCAGCCCTGCCCTGCCCAGCTCCGGAAGCCCCGCCACCGCGCCCACCCCGGCCGAACGCGCCCGCACCCTGCTGGAGTTCGCCTCCTCGGTGATCGTCGACGTGCCCGGCATGGACCTGGCCCAGCGCCCCGGCATCCCGCCCGCCGCCCGCTGCGCGGTGCTGGCGGACGGCTCGCTCGCCCTCCTGGTCGAACAGGACTCCCCGCTCTGCCGGATCGCCTCGGTCGCCCGGGGCGACGAACTCCCGGCCGTGGTCGAGGCGGTGGACGTGGCACCGGTCGCGATGCCGCACCGCATCCGCGGCCGCGCCACCGCGCACGGGCACCTGGACGTGCTGACCGCCGCCGCGCCCGAGGTGCTCGACGGCCTCTTCCCGCAGCGCCCCACCGGAGTCCGGTACGCCCTGCTCCGGCTCGCCCCCGACCACCTCTCGGTCGAGGACCTCTGGGGATCGGAGTGCTGCGTCCCGCTCGACGGGCTCGGCGCGGCCGCACCGGACCCGCTCGCCGCCGACGAGGCCGCCATGCTCCAGCACCTGGCCGCCGCCCACCCCGACCACCTCGCCCGGCTCGGCGCGCTGGCCCTCGACCACCCCGCCGGTCCGGCCGGCTGGACCGAGCACCCGGTCGGCCTCGACGTCCGCCCGGTCGCCCTGGACCGCTTCGGCCTCCGGGTCCGGATGATCGACGGTGCCCGCATCCTCGACGCCCGCTTCGAGTTCCACCGCCCGGTCACCGCCGCCGACCAGCTCCCCGAGGCCATGCACCGCCTCTTCCGCCCGGCCGGCTCCCACCGCGCGGACGCCTGACGATCTTTCTTCGACCGGAGGAAATTGTCGGACCGTCAGCTCGGTTGGCCACGGCATGACCGAGAAGCCGAAGCCCCGCACCCTGTCCGACGACGCCCTCTCCGAGCTGCTCTCCCGGCAGCAGTTCGGCACCCTCTCCACCGTGAAGCGCAGCGGCCACCCGCACCTGACCACCATGGTCTACAGCTGGGACCCGCAGGCCCGGATCGTCCGCTTCTCCACCACCGCCGACCGGGTCAAGGTCGCCCACCTGCGCTCGAACCCCCGGGCCGCCGTGCACGTGACGGGCGGCGACGTCTGGTCCTTCGCGGTGGCCGAGGGCGAGGCCGAGGTCTCCGAGGTCACCGTCACACCGGGCGACGCGGTCGGCCGCGAGCTGCTCGCCATGATCCCGGCGGCCGCCCGCCCCGGCCCGGAGGACGAGGAGGCCTTCCTGGCCGAGCTGGTCGCCGAGCGCCGCCTGGTCATCCGCCTGAAGGTGAACCGTCTCTACGGCACCGCGCTGGACGTCTAGGCCCCGCCGTCCACTGCCTCCAGGTCCTTCAACGTCGCTTCCAGCCAGGCGAGTTCGGCCTCGGTGGTGGCGCGGGCGATCCGCAGCAGGCCGGCCCGGAACGGGTCGGTGAGCTCCTCCGCCCGGAGGGGGCGGGCGCCGTCATAGAAGAAGCTGGCCGGCTCGCCGAGGAAGGCGAGCCGGCGGCGGAGCACCGCCGCCTGCTCGGCCGGGCTCTCCAGGTGGCGCAGGAAGGCCAGCACGGTGAACCAGCGGTTCTCGTCGCTGATGTCCAACTCCTCCGGCTCGCTCAGTAGTTCGCGCAGTGCGCGCTGCCCGGCCGGGGTGAGGTGGAGGGTGTGCCGGGGCGCGGCCGCCGCACCCGGTTCGGTCTCGCGGCGCAGCAGGCCGTCGGTCTCCAGGCGCTTGATCGCCGGATAGAGGGTGCCGTCGCTGATCGGCCGGACGTGCCCGGTGAGCGCGGCCAGGTGGCGGCGCAGCTCGTAGCCGTGCAGCGGCCGGTCGCACAGGAACCCGAGGATGGCGAGCTTCAGCATGCGCCCATGCTGCCATGCCGAGCGCCCGGCTATATCGCTTCCGTGATACCTCGGAATCGATGTATGGTCTGGGCCGTCCGCTCACCGCACCCGCGTCAGGAGCCCCGCCATGCGCCAAGCCCCCGTGACCCCGAACGGCGACCTGATCCGCTGGATCGAGCTGCCCGGCGCCGAGCCGGCCCGGCTCTACCTGCACGGCCTGGGCGCCAGCTCGCCCGTCTACTCCGCCGCGGCCGCCGCCCACCCGCTGCTGACGGGCCGTCGTTCCCTGCTGCTGGACCTGCTCGGCTTCGGCATCAGCGACCGGCCGGCCGACTTCCCGTACACCCTGGAGTCGCACGCCGACGCGGTGGCCACCGCCCTCACCGCCGCCGGGGTGGAGGGTGCCGAGGTGATCGCGCACAGCCTGGGCGGGGCGGTCGCCGTCCTGCTGGCGGCCCGTCACCCCCGCCTGGTCTCGAAGCTGGTGCTGGTCGACTCGGTCCTGGACCCGGCACCGACCGTGCCCGCTCCCGGGTCCACCGGCATCACCGAGTACACCGAGGAGAAGTTCCTCGCCGAAGGGTGGCACCGGACCGCCGAACGGGTCGGCCCCACCTGGTGGGCCACCATGCGCCTGGCCGGCCCCGTCGCCCTGCACCGCACCGCCGTCCACCGCGCCCGGGGCACCACCCCGCCCCTGCGCGAACAGCTCGCCGCCCTGACCGTCCCCCGCACCTACCTCCACCCCGAGGCCGACGGCGCCCCGGCCGGCGCGGCGGAACTGACCGCCACCGGCACCACCGTCCGGGCCGTCCCGGACTGCGGCCACACCATCATGTTCGACAACCCCGAGGGCTTCGCCCTCGCCGTCTCCGAAGCCCTGAACGGGAGTTGACGCGGGGTCGGGTGGCCGCCGGTCAGCTGCCGGCCGCGGCCTCCCGGGTCCAGTAGAGGGCGTTCGCCACGCTCCGGGCGCACTCCACCGCGTCCTGCGGCGAGTCCGCCCGGTAGGAGACCCGGCGGAGCGCGCCGACGGCGTCGATGCCGGACCCCTCCCGGGCGAGGACGAAGAGCAGGGCCAGGAAGCCCGCCCGGGCGTTGCCGTCGTCGAACGGGTGGAAGTAGGCGACGTCCAGGTAGGCCCGCGCGGCCCGGGTGGCCAACGGCAACCCGCCGGCGGCGCTCCCGGCCAGGCAGGCGTCCAGCCGCGCGCGGGTGTCCGGTCCGATGCCGTACCGCTCGCGGCCGTCCTTGGCGAAGGCCGCAAGGGTGCGGAACGGCGGCGGCCGCTCGACGCCCAGCACGTGCCGCTGCCACCCGCTCAGCAGCTCGAAGTCGAGCACCGCCCCGCGCGCGGCGTCGGCCCTGACCTGCTCCAGGGCGGCCAGCATCCCCTCCCCGCGCGCCCGGTCGATCGCCAGGTCGAAGGCGCGGACCTCCTCCGCCGCACCGTCCCGCGACGGCACCACGGGGCCGGGGCCCAGGTCTCCGACCTCGTGCCAGGGCACCTCCTCACGGACCGTCAGCCAGTCCCGGAGGTGGTCCCGCCCGGGCTCGGGGGTCCGCCGGGCGAGACCGGGCGTGAGCGCGCCCGCCAGCCGCTCCGCGACCTCGGCCGCCTCCTCGGGCTCCGGGGCGGTCCAGCTGTGGAAGCGGCCGCCGACGGCCTCGTTCACCAGTCGCACCGCCGTTCCGGAGGCCACGCCCCAACGGGCGAGGAACCAGCCGAGCACCACCTGGCAGTGGCCGTACCACGCGCTGCCCGCCCCGGTGCGGTCCGCGACGCGCGCGATCAGTCGCCGGGAGGCGTCCTCCCAGAGGTCCCGCCGGTCCTCCACCTCGGCGAGCTCCAGTGGGTACGCGTCGAACTGCGCCGCCAGGTCCTCCAGCCAGTCCCGCCACTCGCACAGAGCCTCCGTGACCTTCGCGAGGGTCTGCTCCGGGGTGCCGATCGAGTGCGGCGGACAGCACCAGCTCCCGACCGGTCCGCCGTCGACGTCCCCCTCGGCCCGGGCCCAGCGCCAGCCCAGCGCCCAGTCGCCGTAGTGCCGGGCGAGCGCGTGTGACATCGCGTCACCCCAGGAGTCCCCGCGCTCGCGGACCAGTGCCCGGTGCTCGGGCCCACCCGGGGCGTCCGGCATCCACGGCACCTGTCCGGCCGGGCCGAGCCCGCGCACCGCCTCGGCCGCGGTCGCGCGGTCGAAGGGCCGGCGGGCGGGGTCGACCTCGTCCCAGGTCAGCCGGTACGGGGAGAGTTCGAAGATCACCGGCCCAGCCTCGCCCGGACCGCGCCCCGGCTCAAGCGGATTTCCTCAGGCCGCCGGGGTGATGACGGAGAACAGGCCGCCCTCGCTGTCGCGCAGCCGGGCGGTGCGGCCGTAGGGGCTGTCGGCGGGGGCGTCGACCACGCTGCCGCCGAGGGCGGTGGCGCGGGTGGTGGCGGCGTCGGTGTCGGCGACGGAGAAGTAGACCTCCCAGTGCGAGCCGGTCAGTTCGCCGCGGCGCAGGGCGGCGACGCTGCGGCCGTCGGCGCGCAGCACGACGCGCTCGTGCTCGTAGCGGACCTCCAGGCGCGCGGGGTCGCGCTCGTCCCAGCGGAAGACCTCGCCGTAGAACAGGGCGGCCTGGAACGGGTCGCCGGTGCGCAGTTCGATCCAGACCGGGGCACCGGGCGAGCGGACCCAGGTGGTGCAGCCGAGGTCGCCCTCCCAGAGACCGAAGGCGGCACCGGTCAGGTCGGAGGCGAGGGCCATCCGCCCGGCGTCGAAGGGGAGCGGGCCGACCGCGACGGTGCCGCCGCGCTCGCGGATCCGGCCGGCGGTCTCGTCCGCGCTCTCGGTGCCGAAGTAGGTGGTCCAGGCGACGGGCGGCTGCCACTCCCCCTCGGTGGTGCCGAGCCCGGCCACCTCCACACCGTCCACCACCGCCCGGACGTACGGGCCGAAGCCGTGCCGCCCGTCCTCGAAGGACCAGCCGAGCAGCGGCCCGTAGAACTCCTGGGCCACCGTCAGGTCACGCGCCATCAGGCTGACCCAGCAGGGGGCGGCCGGGACGCAGCGCACGGTGGTGGTCTGCTCGCTCATGCGGAGCCCTTCCTTCCGGTCGTGGCGCTCCACAGCCTAGGGGGAGGGGGGCGACAGCGCCGGACGGGACGTGTGGTTCGACGCGCGGCGGGCAGTCCTCCGGGGTGTGATGGCGGGGTGTGGCGCAGCCGAGGAGAGGAGCAGGCGATGCGGATGGGCTACGTCGTGGTGGGGGCGGGTCTGGCCGGGGCGAAGGCGGTCGAGACCCTGCGGGCGGAGGGCTACGACGGCCCGGTGACGTTGATCGGCAGCGAGGAGGAGCGGCCGTACGAGCGGCCGCCGCTCTCCAAGGGCTACCTGATGGGCAAGACCGCCCGGGAGAAGATCTACGTCCATCCGGCGGAGTGGTACGCCGAGCAGGGGGTGGACCTGCGGCTCGGGGTGACCGCGACCGCGATCGACCCGGGCCAACGGACCGTCAGCCTGGACGACGGCGGACTGGTCCCGTACACCCGGCTGCTGCTCACCACCGGCTCCTCGCCGCGACGGCTGACCGTGCCCGGCGCCGAGGGCGGGCAGGTGCACTACCTGCGCACCGTCGGGGACAGCGAGCGGATCAAGGCGGCGATCCGTCCGAAGGCCCGGATCGTGGTGATCGGCGCGGGCTGGATCGGCCTGGAGACCGCCTCGGCCGCCCGGGAGGCGGGGGCGGAAGTGACGGTGCTGGAGGCCGCCGAGCTGCCGCTGCTGCGGGTACTGGGCCGGGAGGCCGCCGAGGTCTTCGCCGACCTGCACCGGGAGCACGGGGTGGACCTGCGCTTCGGCGTCCGGGTGACGGAGGTGACCGACGAGGGCGTGCGGCTGGAGGGCGGCGAACTGGTCCCGGCCGACGCGGTGGTGGTCGGCATCGGCATCGTCCCGAACACCGGGCTGGCCGAGGCCGCGGGGCTGCACGTGGACAACGGGATCCGCACCGACCAGCAGCTGACCACCTCGGCGCCGGACGTGTTCGCGGCGGGGGACGTGGCCAACGCCTACCACCCGCTCTTCGACCGGCCGGTCCGGGTCGAGCACTGGGCCAACGCGCTGCACCAGCCGAGGGTGGCCGCCCGGGCGATGCTCGGGCAGGAGGCGGTGCACGACCGGGTGCCGTACTTCTTCACCGACCAGTACGACCTGGGCATGGAGTACACCGGCTACGTGGAGCCGGGCGGCTTCGACCGGGTGGTCTTCCGGGGCGAGCGGCGCTCGCGCGAGTTCATCGCCTTCTGGCTCTCCGGCGGGCGGGTGCTCGCCGGGATGAACGTCAACGTCTGGGACGTCACCGACCCGATCCGCGACCTGGTCCGCTCAGGCCGCACGGTGGACCCGGACCAGCTCGCCGATCCGGCCGTCCCGCTGGACCGGATCGGCCGCTGACCCCGGCACGACCCCGGCCCCGGGCCGGCCCCGACCGGGCCCCGGCCAGGCCCCGCAGCCACCCCCTCGTTCCGGGAGGGGGTGGCTGTTGAACATGTTCAGAGTTGCCGTAGAGTCATCCGCGCAGCAGCTTTGAACACGTTCAACGAGAGGGGGCAGCTGCCGTGACCGCCCTGGTCAACCTCATCGTCATGCTCGGCATGCTGGCCGTCGTACCCCTGGGCCTCGGCCTGCTCGGCGGCCCCGGCAGTGCCGCCCTGGCCCGGCTCTGGCCCTTCGCCGCCCTGCCCGGTGCACTCGCGCTCTGGCTCCCGCGCGGCACCACCGCCACCGCCCTGGCCTCGGTCTACGCCGCCGCCACCGTGGCGCTGGCCCTGCTGGCGCCCGCCCGGCTGGCCCGCCGCCGGTCCCTGGCCCCGGCCGAGCTCGCCGCGCTCACCGCCCTCGCCGCACCCTCGGTGGCCGGCCTCGCGCTGGTCGCCGAGCGCTCCGGCACCGAGCTCTTCGGCTTCGACCTGGACATCCTGGCGCTCACCGTGCCGCACTTCCACTTCGCCGGCTTCACCGCCGCCCTGGTGGCCGGGCTGGTCGGACGGACCGTCACCGACCGCCCCGGCCCTGCGGCGGCCGCGGCGCTGAGCGTGCCGCTCGGCACCCTGCTGGTGCTCGGCGGCTACTTCGTCGGGGACTGGGCCGAGCTGGTCGGCGCCGTGGTGCTGACCGTCGGCATGTGGCTGACCGGCCTGCTCACCTGGCGGGACGTCAGCCGACGCGCCCCCGACCGGCTCACCGCCCGGCTGCTGCTCGGCTCCGCCGCCGTCCTGGTGGTCACCATGCTGCTCGCCCTCTGGTGGGCGCTCGGCGAGGCCACCGGACTGATCCACCCCACCCTGACCTGGATGGCCGCCACCCACGGCCTCGGCAACGCGCTCGGCTTCGCGCTCTGCTCGCTGCTGGCCTGGCGCAGACTCGAGGAGCTCGCGCGATGAACCACCGCACGGACCAGCACGGCACGGACCAGCACCGCACGGACCACCGCCGCACCACCGCCTTCAGCTACCCCGAGGTCGGCGCCACCCGGACGCCCGACCGCCTCCCGGCCGGCTACCGCCACCTGCGCCACCGCGTCCTGATCGGGTACGGCCGGGAGGCGCTGGAGGCCGCCGGGGAGACGGTGACCAGCTGGCGGATGCACCGCGGGATGGGCACCAAGGTCCACGCCGAGGCCGAGCGGACCGACCCGGGCGTGCGGGCCTCGCTCGGCCTCGGGTTCGGGCCGCTCACCGTCTCGGCCCCCGCCGAGGTGGTCTGGTCGGTCCGCGAACCCGACCGCATCGGCTTCGCCTACGGCACCCTGACGGGCCATCCGGCCAGCGGGGAGGAGTCCTTCGTGGTCGAGATGGGCGAGGACGGGGCCGTCCGGCTCACCGTCACCGCCTTCAGCCGCCCCGACCGCTGGTACACCCGCCTCGGCGGACCGCTGCTCGGACTGCTCCAGGGCCTGTACGTGCGGGGCTGCGGCCGGGTGGTGCGGCGGGCCGCGACCGCCGCCACCCGCCGGCCGGCCTTCAACTACCCCGACGTCGGCGCCCTCGCCGCCTCCGACCGGCTGCCCGCCGGATACCGGCACCTGCGCCACCGGGAGGTGATCGGGTACGGCCGGGACGTGCTGGAGGCCGCCGGGGAGACCGTCACCAGCTGGCGGATGCACCGGGGCGCGGGGATCGGCGTGGCCCCCGGGACGCCGCCGGCCGAGGCCGGGGTGCGGGTGGTCTGCCGGATCGGGCTCGGGCCGCTCGCCGTGACCGCTCCCGCCGAGGTGCTCTGGTCGGTCGACGGACCCGACCGGATCGGCTTCGCCTACGGCACCCTGACGGGCCATCCGGAGGCCGGCGAGGAGTCCTTCGTGGTCGAGCTCGGCCCGGACGGCGCGGTCCGGATGACCGTCACCGCCTTCAGCCGCCCCGGCCGCTGGTACACCCGTCTCGGCGGACCGCTGGTGCCGCTGCTCCAGCAGCTGGCCGCCCGCCGCTACACCCGGGCCGTCCGGCGCAGCGTGGACCCGGCCGCCTGACGCGGCGTCGGGCTCCTACAGACCGGAGGCGCCGCGCAGCACCAGGCCGAGGCCGACGGCCAGCACCACCAGGGCGGTGAGCAGGCCGCCGAGGCGGGCGTACCGGCCGAGCGCCGGTACGTACCGGGCGGTGAACGAGGCGACCCGGGTCGAGCCGCCCGAGAGGAGCAGTCCGGCGGCGGCCAGCGCGATCGCCATGCCGAGGCCGTACCCGAGCACCAGCAGCACGCCGAAGGAGGTGCGGCCGAGCGCCACCGCTCCGAGCAGGATCACCAGGGCGGAGGGGCTGGGCACCAGCCCGCCCGCCAGGCCGACACCGATCAACGAGGGGAGGCGGAGCCTCCCGATCCGGTGGCCGTGGCCGTGCTCATGCCCGTGCCCGTGCCCGTGGCCGTGCTCATGCCGGTGCCCGTGCTCATGCCCGTGCCCGTGCCCGTCGTGGTCGCGGTGGTCCGGTGCGCGCCCGTGCTCGTGCCCGTGGCCGTCCTCCGCCCCGCTGTCGCGGCCGGTGTCCGCGGCCTTCTCCGCCACGAGGGCGGAGCGGCCGCGGCTGAGGGTGCGGACGGCGGGCAGCGCGCGGACGGCCGAGACCAGCAGGGCGGCACCGATGAGGGTCACCAGGGCACCGCCGGCCAGTCCGAGGCCACTCAGCAGACGCTCCCCCACCAGGGTGGTCGACGCGGTCAGCAGCAGGCCGACCACCAGCACCCCCGCCGTGTGGGTGGCCGTCACCGTCGCGCCCACCGCCAGGGCGGAGCGCAGGCCGCTGCGCCGGGCCCGCCCCGAGGTGCGGGCCAGGCAGGCGGCGACCGCGAGTTTGGCGTGGCCGGGGAGGGCGGCGTGCCCGGCGCCCAGCAGCAGGGCGAGGGCGGTGGCCGCCAGACCGACGGGGACGGTCAGGTCGCGGGTGGTGGTGAGGGCGGCGAGGTGCCGCTCCACCCCGTCCAGCGGTGGCAGGCCGACGGCCCCGGCCGGGACGGCCCGCCGTTCGGCGGAGCGGTGGGCCCCCGGGACGGACCGCCGCCCGGCCGGAGCCCCGTCGGGCGCGGGCGCCGACCCGTCCGCGGGTGGCGCCGCTGACGCACCGTCGGCCGGATCCCCTGACGTCCCGTCGCCCGCCGACCCGCCGATCGCCGGCGGCGCCGGCGGCGGCAGTGCGGCTGACGCACCGTCGGCCGCGAGCTCGACGGCAACCACCGACAGCGGCCGCTCGACGGAGTCCGCCGGGTAGCTGCGCAGGCCGTCGGTGGCGCTCCGCCGGGGCACGCTGCCCTCGCGCAGCTCGACCCCCTCGCCGACCGCGGTGATCTCCTTCCAGCCCGGGCCGGCGCCGTCCGCCCCGGAGCGGAAGCTCACCCGGACGGGGCGGCTGAGGTCGGCGGCCGCCGAGAGTTCGCAGCTCAGCCTCGCGGTGGGCAGACCGGCGGCGCCCGGCCGGTACTCCAGGCCGCTCGCCTCCACCCGCCAGGACGCCTCGCGTCCGCCGACGTCCGCCCGGACGGCGCCCGCGAGTTCGGCGCACCGCTGCCCGGCGCGGTCAGCCGCCTCGGACGCGTCCACCGCACCGTCGTGGTCCCGGTCGGCGGCGGTCCGGTCCTGGGCGGTGGGGATCTCGGCGGTGTCGAGCACCAAGCTGTCCTGGATCCGGTCGGGCCGCAGCCGCAGGCCGTCGTAGCGGTTGACGCTGAAGTTGCCCAGCGGGTGCGCCACCGCGGTTCCCGGGAGCACCACCCCGGGCAGCAGCACCGTCAGGATCAGCCCGGCCGCCCGGCTGCGGCGATCCCGAGTACCGTGCCCCGCAAGGCCGTTGACTCCGTTCATCGCTCCCCCTCGGTGAGCAGGCGGCGGGCCAGGTCCGCGTGGTAGGCGGAGAACCGCGGGTTGCGCTCCAGCGCGGTGCGCAGGGTCTCCTTGCCCTCCGGCAGCCCGAGGGCGAGTTCGATCACGCCCCGGTGGTAGGCGGCGAGCACCGGCTCGTCCCCCGACTCGGCTGCGGACCGGGCGTGTTGGAGGGCACCGCGGTCGTCCCCGGTCCGGTGCAGCGCCCAGGCCAGCTCGGCCGCGACGGGGGCGCTGCGGCGCCGTTCCCACTCCTCGGTGAGCTGCCGCACGGCCTCGCCGGCGTCACCGTGGTCGGCCAGGTAGCGCGCAAGGTGCAGGTCCGCCGGACCGACCGCCAGCCGGGCCTCCGCCGCGAGGGCGGCCAACGGGCCTTCGGCGTCGGCCCGGTGGCCGGTGGCGAGGGCGAGTTCGGCCTGCTCCAGCAGGAACTGCGGGAGCGGTGTCCGCGCGGTCAGTTCGGCCAGCCGCCGCGCCGCCTCCTCCGTCCGCCCCTGGGCGGCAGCGGTCCTGGCCAGGCCGAAGGCGGCGGCCGCGTCGTCGGTGCGGGCGGCCAGGGCCTCCCGGTAGCGGCCGTCCGCCTCCGTCAACCGCCCGTCCTCCCAGGCGAGATCACCCAGCCGGCGGGCGCAGAAGGCTCGTTCCCCGGCCGGCCCGGCCGCCTCCAGGGCCCGTTCCAGCGCGAGCTGCGCCTCGGCCCGGCGGCCGTGCGCCTGCAGGTCCTGGGCGGCCCGGACCAGGGCGGCGGCGGTCGGGGCCAGGTCCAGCAGGCGCTGGGTGGCGGCGGTGGCGGCCGGGTAGTCGCCGAGTTCGAGCTCCGCGTCGGCCAGCACCGCGTACGCGGCCGCCCGCTCGGGTGCCATCGCGGTGGCCCGCAGCCCGTGCTCCCGGGCGGCCCCGAACTCGTGCCGGGCGTTGGCGAGCGCGCCGGAGCCGACCACGGCGGCGTAGTTGGCCTCCGGCTTCAGCTCCAGCGATCGGGCCAGGGCCCGTTCGGCCAGGTCGAGCCCGCCGGCGTCCAGGGAGGTCCGGGCCTGCTCCACGGCGGCGAGCCCGACCTCGGCCCAGGCCGCCGCGTCCCCGGGCCGCCGCCTGGCGTCCTCCCGGGCGGCGGCCAGCCGGTCGGGCGGCGGCGGTACGGGCACCGCCACCGGGCCGACCACACCGATCGGCCGGACCGCGCGCTCGGGCGAGAGCGCCACCAGCCCCGCCGCGCAGGCCAGGACGAGCAGCCCGCCGCCCAGCCACTGACGGCCCGTCACGGGCCCGCGTGCGGGAGGTTGACGTACGGGAAGACGTCCGAGGCCGGTGCGGGCTGGACGTCGAAGCTCGGCGGCGGCAGCAGGTGGGCGGCGGAGCGCTCGGAGGGCTCGCCCTCCAGCATCCGCAGCAGCGGGACGTCGATGACGTCGTTGAACCGGCGGCCGTTGGGGTAGCCCTGGCGGTCACCGGCGAGCACGCCGTAGGGGTGCGGTTCGGCGCTCACCGGAGTGGTGAGGTTGAGCCGGAGCTCCTCGGCGTGGGTGATCGCGGCCGGGTCGGCGTCGGCGTTCAGGGCGTGGGTGTTGAGGTCGAAGCCGAAGCGGGAGCCGTTGGCCGCGCCGATGCCGCTGAGGAAGAGCGCCCTGATGTCCTCGCGCGGGGTGGCCGGGGCGGCGAAGCCCTGGGCCGCCTCGATCCGCCGGGGCGGTGCCGGGTCGAGCGTGGCGGCGACGAACTCGGCGTCCTGGTGGTCGAGTTCGGCCGGACGGGCGTTGAAGCGGTCCTCCGGCCCGCCGGGAGCGGCGTTGAAGGCGGCGCTGCCCCAGAGGGCGAAGCAGACGTGCGGCATGCCGAGCCGGCCGATCTGCCGGTAGCTCGCGGCCTGGGTGCGCAGGTCGCGGGAGAGGTCGGCCCCCTCCCGGGAGACGGTGGCCCAGACGCCGATCACCGGATTGCGCGCCGGGTCGCCGTTCAGGGCGAGTTCGCGCTTGGGCAGCTGGAGGATCAGGGAGCCGACGTTGAGCGCGGAGAGCGGCCCGGCGGCGGGCAGGGCGCCGGGGACCGGCCCCACCGTGCCCAGCACGAACAGTCCGAAGACCCGGGTGTCCGCGACGAACGGCTCGGCGATCTGGCCGGCCAGCGTGCGGCCGCCGCCCGGCAGTGCGCGGGTGGCCTCGGTACGCAGTGCCCGGTAGTCGGGCATCAGCGCCAGGCCGGTGTGGGTGGGCGCCGCGATCGCGTCGGAGAGGAGCAGCTCGGCGGGGCGGCCGGGGCGGATCCGTTCCAGCGTGTAGCGCTGGCGGAAGAGCAGCGAGGAGTCGGTGAGCGAGCGCACCGGGGAGAGCGCGATCGGCCCGCTGCCGAAGAGCCGGCGGTCCTCGTTCCGGAAGGTCCACCGGTAGGTCAGGTCCGGGCGGCCGTCGCCGGTCCGGTCCACGTGCACCTCGTACCGGGCCCGGGTGGCGAAGGGGTAGTTGAGCAGGGGCGACCCGGGCAGCTGGGCCGGCTGGACGTCGACGGCGATGGTGACCGTCGAGTGGTCGTCCGGGCTGGTGAAGGCGAACACGTCGGTGACGTTGGCCTGCGGGTCGGCCATCACGGCGGGCGCGTCGACGTGCCCGCCCGCCAGGCTGCGGCCGAGCAGCGGCCCGCCGAGCGCGGCCGCGGTCAACGTGGCGGCGGCGGCGCCGAGGAAGGTCCGCCGACCGGGGCGGGGACCGTCAGGTCCGGGCACAGTGGCTCCCAGGGGTCCGGGTACGGGAAACGGGGGCGAGCCCAACCAGCCTGGCTTCAGCCGCCGTTGGGCGCGTGAAGGGCGACCGTGGACGGGTCCCGTCCGGCGGCCACGGCCAACCTAGGCGCCCCGTGGATCTTCACGCAGCCGTCGCCCCCCGAAAGAGTCACGCGATTCCCCCGGCCGGATCAATTTCCGGACCGGACCGCACCCGGGAGAGTCATCCGCATGCGGACGGACCGGACTGGCCGGGGTAGCGTCCGGAGCCGATCAGCCGTGCGGTCCCGTGCCGCCGTGCGCTGCCATCCGCCCACCGCCGCAAGCGAGTTGGGCCGTCCCGTGACTGGGGATCCGATATGAAAGTACGTCAACTCCTCTCCGTGCTCTTCGCCGTCCTGATGCTCTGGACCGTCACCCCCGGAGCCGCTCAGGCCGCCGGGATGCCGTCCGGCCCGTACGTCTCGCCCTGGGGCGAGGCCCAGGTCGAGTGGGCGCCGGGGTTCAAGGCCGCCCTGGCCGAGCAGGAGGTGGTGATCACCCCGATCGCCCCGGTGCGCGCGCTGCCCGGGGACAGCGGCATCAGGAGCGACATCGGCTGGACCTCCGGCGACTACATCGACCTGGAGGAGTTCGGCCGGGTCTACTACCCGGGCGGGGTGACCCTCAGCTCCCCTCGGTCCGGGGGCAGTTGGACCATGGACGAGTTCTACCTGCGGTTCGCGCCGACCCGGGGCCTCTCCTCCTACCTGGAGGTGAACGGCGTCAAGTCCGAGACCGAGCAGCTGTTCTGTTCCTACACCCTGCGGGACGCCTTCGGCCCGGGCTGGGGCCTGGCCCCGGGCGGGATCCGTACCGCCCGGGTGCCGCTGACCCTCACCGAGGTCGGCGCCGGGACGCTGAACGAGGCGCTCGGCACCTCCTTCGAGGCCGGCGACGCCTTCGGCACCCTCTCCGGCACCTTCCGCTACCTGCCCTGACACCCGATCGGATCCCGGACAGTGAACCTCTTCCGAAAACTCGCCACCGCCGCCCTGGCCCTGGCCCTTCCGCTCGTCCCGGCCGCCGCGCGCGCGTCGGTGCCCGTGCACCAGGACGCCGGGAGCCAACCCCCGCAGCTGCGGGCCGTCGGCCCGTACATCTCGCCCTGGGGCAGCGCCCACCTCCGGGCGAGCGAGGCCACCAAGGCGTGGCTGACCGGCGCCGGGGTCAGGCTGGGCGCCATCGCGCCCTTCGTGCTCGACCCGGACGGCTTCGGCTTCGACATGCCGATCGGCTCCACCGCCGGGGACCACCTGGACGAGAAGGGCCGGATCTTCTACCCGGGCGGGATCACCCTCACCCAGGAGAGCAGCGGCCACGTGGTCGCGCTGCTCCCGACCTGGATCCGGGTGATGCCGCAGCCGGGCTACTCGGCCGGGGTGCTGGTGGACGGCAGGCCGGTGCTGGAGGAGGTGATGGTCGCCTACACCACCCCGGCCGAGGTCATCGCGGGCGGGCGGCCGACCCTGACCGGCTTCAAGCTGGAGCAGGTGCCGTTCCACTTCTCCAAGGACGCCGCCGGGCTGGCCGCGACGTACTTCGGCAGCGGACCGGAGCCGGACTCGCTGTTCGGCGTGCTGACCCCGCGCTTCGACTACGTGCCGACCAGGTAGACCGAGCGGCGGAATAGCCCGGGGCGAGGGCCTGTTGAGGGCGGTGCGGGACGCGACCACGAGAGAGGCAGGAGCAGAACATGAGCACCGTCGAACTGACCACCGAGAACTTCGACGAGGTGGTACAGGGCCCGGACGGGAAGGCCTTCGTCTTCATCGACTTCTGGGCGGGCTGGTGCGGCCCCTGCCTGCGCTTCGCGCCGGTCTTCGAGAAGGCCGCCGAGCGCCACTCCGACCTGGTCTTCGCCAAGGTGGACACCGAGGCGCAGCAGGAGCTCGCGGCCGCGTTCGAGATCCGGTCGATCCCGACCCTGGCGATCATCCGCGAAGGCGTGATGATCTTCTCCCAGGCCGGCGCCCTGCCCGAGCAGGCCTTCGAGGAGCTGATCGGCAAGGCCCGCGAGCTGGACATGGACGAGGTCCGCGCCAAGATCGCGGCCGAGCAGGCCGCCGCGCAGGCCTGACACCAGGCTTCCGGCCCCGCCCGCGGGGCCGGAGGGCGCACCGGTCGTGACCGGTGGGCGGGAGCATGGGCGGGCCCGGGGACGAGACCGGGCCCGCCCACCGTCGTGTCCGGGGCCCACACCCTCGGCCGCACCCGGGCCCGGGGCCCTGAGCGGCGCCTCAGAGCCGGGCGGCCAGGCCGTCCAGCAGCAGCCGCAGTGCCAGTTCGAAGCCCCGGTCGTCCAGTCCGCTCCCCCGGGCCGCCGAGGCGGTGAGCGCCTCGGCCAGTGACGGGTAGCCGGGCCGGTAGTCCTCCACCGGGCGGGCGAAGCCGGCCGTGAAGGTCTCCAGTGCGGAGCCGAGCACCAGGTAGTCCAGTGCGGCGGCCGCCTCGGCGGCGTCGGCGGGCTCGAAGCCGGCCCGGCCCAGGCAGGACAGCAGGCTCTCGTAGCCGAGGAGTTGGCGCTCGGCGCCGACCCTACGCCGGGCCAGCAGGGCGATGGTGTGCGGATGGCGCAGGAAGGCCGCCCGGTAACCGCGGGCGTACTCGGCCACCCCGGCCTTCCAGTCCGGCCCGGCGAGCGGCCCGAGGTCGATCTCGGCGTTGACCAACTCGGCCAGTCCGTCGACCAGTTCGTCCTTCCCGGCGACGTGGTTGTAGAGCGAGGCCGCCTTGACGCCGAGCCGCTCGGCCAGCGCCCGCATGGTGAGGCCGTCCGCCCCGCCCTCGTCCACCACCGCCAGCGCGGCGGCCGCGATGGCCTCCCGGCTCAGCAGCGCCCTGTTCGGTCGGCCCACGCCCGCCCCGCCCTTCCACCTCGTCCGACCGGCCACGTTACAGCCTGGTCTCACCCCTTCCCTCCCTCGCGGCGGGCGGCTACGGTCACGGACTAACAAAGTTAGTTTTACGAGGGCGAGGCGGTTCCCGATGACCGATGACATCCCCGGTACGGACAGCGAGAGGCTGGCCGCGCTCGGCTACCGCCAGGAGCTGCGCCGCAGTCTGGGCATGCTGGGCAACGTGGCGATGGGCTTCGCCGTGGTCTCCCCGGTGGTGGGCCTGTACGCGGTGGCCCAGGTGGGCATGAGCCTGCGCGGCGGGGCCTGGGTGTGGGCCCTGCCGGTCTGCCTGGTCGGGCAGCTGCTGGTGGTGGGCGTCTACTCCGAGCTGGCCTCGCAGTGGCCGCTGGCCGGCGGGGCCTACCAGTGGGCCCGCCGGCTGGCCTCGCCCGGCTTCGCCTGGCTGAGCGGCTGGCTCTGGCAGTTCGCGGTGATGTTCGCCAACACCACCGTGGCCTACCTGGCCGCGCCCTGGTTCTTCGCGCTCTTCGACGCGGTGCCCACCCCTCCCCAACTCGTGCTCACCGCCGCCGCGTTCACCGTGGCCTGCCTGCTGGTCAACGCCTACGGGATCAACCTGCTGCGCTGGTTCGTCAGCGCCGGGATCGCGGCCGAGACGGTGGCCTCGGTGCTGGTCGGGCTGGCCCTGCTGCTGTTCTTCCGCGAGCACGGCTTCGCCCTGCTGACCGACGACCTCGGCGCCTCGGTGACCACCGGCACCGGCGGCCTCGCCGGCCTGCTGGCCGTGGTGGCGGTCGGCGGCTGGGCCTTCATCGGCTTCGACGCCTGCGTCTCCACCGCCGAGGAGACCAAGGACGCGGCCCGCCAGGTGCCGCGCGCGATGCGCTGGGCCCTGCTGAGCGTGGGCGCCGTGGTGATCCTGAACGCCGTCTCGGTGGCGCTCGCCCACCCCGACCCGGCCCGGGTGGTGCGGGGCGAGGACCTCGACCCGGTCACCACCGCCGTGGTCACCGGCTTCGGCGGCTGGGCCGCCAAGCCCTTCGTGCTGGTGGTGCTGGTCAGCTTCGCCGCCTGTCTGATGGCCTCCCAGGGCGGAGCCGCTCGCGGCCTGTACTCGCTGGCCCGGGACGGGGTCTTCCCGTTCTCCCGGCGGATCCGCACGGTGAACCGCCACCAGGCCCCGATCGGCGGCCTGGTCGCGGCCACCCTGGTGAGCGCCGCCGCGCTGCCGCTCGGCCTGGAGTCCACCGCGATCGGCAGCCTGATCACCTTCGGCACCGCAGCCACCTTCCTGCCGTTCTTCCTGCTCTGCCTGACCGCCCTCACCGCCCGCCTGCGCGGCACCTGGCGCCCGGCCGGGGCCTTCTCGCTCGGCCGCTGGGGCACCCCGGTCAACCTGCTGGCGGTGCTGTGGACCGGCTTCGAGGTGGTCAACATCTGCTGGCCCCGCACGGTGCTGGCCCCGGCCGGCGCCCCCTGGTACCAGGTCTGGGCCGCCCTGCTCGGCGTCGGCCTGGTCACCCTGGCCGGGGTCGGCTACCTGCTGGTGCGCCGGCCGCAGCGCCTGATGAGCACTCAACTCACCGCCGCCGAGGGCGAGCTCACGGCCTCCGCAGCACGATGACGCCGTCCTCCTCGGCCACCGTCAGGTAACCGGCGGCCCGGTACGCCGCCAGCCGCTCCAGGGTGCGGGCCTCCGGGCAGGGGCTCTTCACCGTCGGGTCGGTGCGGTCGATCACGACCCATCGGGGCGGGTCGGCCGCCTCCGGGCCGCCCTGGCAGGCCAGACTGACGGTGGCCCGGGAGACCAGCAGCGGGCTCAACCGGTTGCCGGCCGCCACCGTCGCGCCGTCCGGCACCTGGGCCAGCAGCCGGTGCGCGGTCCGGACGTGCGCGTTCGGCGTCCAGCCACCGGGCAGGACCAGGTCGCGCAGCGGGTAGACCACCGCCCCGACCACGGCGAACGCGGCCACCCAGCCCAGCACCAACCGCCGCGCCCGACCCCGCCGCCACCCGCCGGCCTGCCCGAGGCGGTGGACCAAGGCGCCGAACAGCACCGGCATCAGCACCGCGCTGTAGTGGTACGAGGGTTCCCAGTAGTGCTCGTTGGCCCCCAGCAGCCGCCAGCCCAGGGTGGGCACGGCCAGCAGCACCAGCGGCGAGCGCACCGCGACGAAGGCGACCGGGGCGGCCAGCATGAAGAGCAGCAGCCACTTCACCGGCGGCCAGAACAGCAGGAACGGCGAGAGGCCGGTCGAGCCCTCGGCTCCGGGCACCTGGTTCCAGTAGTCGAAGACGCCGTTCGTGTTGGCCATCGGCAGCAGCACCAGCGTCTCCAGCACGGTGGCCGCCGGGCCGAGCACCAGCAGGGCCAGACCGCCCCGGCGCACGGCGCGGCGGTCCCCGCGCCACAGCAGGTAGCCCCCGACCGCGCCGACGGTCAGCCCGAGGTCCTCCTTGACCAGCACCAGCGGCAGCGCCCAGAGCACCGCGGCCCGCCACCGCCGGGCCGCCAGCGCCTCGACCGTGAAGGCCAACAGCGGTACGGCGAAGGCGATTTCGTGGAAGTCGAAGGCCACCGCCGAGACCATGCCCCACGAACTCCCGAAGGCCAGACCGATCAGCAGGCCGGCCCGGCGGCCGGCCGCCCGGCACGCCCAGCGGGTGAGCGGCAGGCAGGCCAGCGCCATCAGCACCGCCTGGGCCAGCAGCAGGGTGATCGGGCCGGGGGCCAGCCGGTAGGCGGGCGCCAGCGTGGCCAGTACCGGGTGGAAGTGGTCGCCCAGCAGGTTGTAGCCGGGGCCCTTGAGCTCGACCACCGGCGCCCGGCCCTGGGCGTAGGCGCTCACCGCCTGCTCGAAGATCCCCAGGTCGAAGGCCGAGCTGAGCATCCGGCGGTGCCGGGTGATCGAGAGCAGCGCGTACACCACGGCGAACAGGCAGGTGACGGCGAGCGCCACCGCGTTCGGGCCGGGCGCCGTACGGCGCCGCGCCTCGGGCTTCGGGTGCGCGGTCCGGCCGGACCGGCGCTCCAGCAGGGCGAGGTTCATCTGATCACCATTCCACTAGTTAACTAGTGGAATGGTGATCACGGCGCGTCCAGGCCTGTCAAGAGCGGCACTTGACGCCTGCCCCCACGACTGGGCAGGATTTCCCTAGATAACTAGTGGAATGAAGGTCAGCACGTGGTCGAGTACCTCATCGACCGGCACAGCGGTCTCTCCCCGTATCTCCAGATCGTGGAGCAGACCAAGCGCGCCCTGAGACTGGGCGTGCTCCGCCCCGGTGACCAACTCCCCACCGCCCGCGAGGTGGTGGAGGCGACGGCGATCAACCCCAACACCGTGCTCAAGGCCTACCGCGAGCTGGAGCGGGAGGGTCTGGTCGACAGCCGGCGAGGGGTCGGCACCTTCGTCCGGCGCTCGCTGGCCAAGCCCGAGACGGTCGCCGCCTCCGCGCTGCACGAGGAGCTGGCCGACTGGGTGCGCCGGGCCCGGGAGGCCGGGCTGGACCGGGAGGACGTCGAGGCCGTCGTCACCACCGCACTGAACACCGGCTTCGCCGGCCCCGATCCCGGCCCCGCCGCGCCGGCCGGCAGCTGACCGAACAGATCCCCACCGACCACCAGCGCACGCGCCAGCACGGCCGAGGAGCCCGGGTGAACCACCCCACCGAAGTCCAACTCCCGCAGGACATACCGGCGTTGAGGACAAGCGGACTCGGGCTGAGATACCGCCGCGGCTGGGCCCTGCAGGACTGCGAGCTGACCCTCCCGACCGGCCGGATCAGCGCCCTGGTCGGCCCGAACGGCGCCGGCAAGTCCACCCTGATGGCGCTGGCCGCCGGACTGCTCGCCCCCACCACCGGCACCGTCGAGGTCTTCGGCCACGCACCGGGCACGGCGGAGGGCCGCCGCCGGTTCGCCCTGCTGGCCCAGGACAAGCCGCTCTACCCCCGACTGTCCGTCGCCGACACCCTCCGGATGGGGCGCGAGCTCAACCCCTCCTGGGACCAGAAGACCGCCGAACTCGTGCTGGAGCAGGGCAACTTGGCACCCAACACCCGGGTCGGCTCGCTCTCCGGCGGCCAGCGCACCCGGGTCGCCCTGGCCCTGGCCCTCGGCAAGCGGCCCGACCTGCTGCTGCTGGACGAACCCCTGGCCGACGTCGACCCGGTGGCCCGGCACGAGCTGACCGGCCTGCTGCTGGCCCAGGCCGTCGAGCACGGCACCACCGTGCTGATCTCCTCGCACGTGCTGGCCGAACTGGACGGGGTCTGCGACCACGTGCTGCTGCTGCGCGACGGCAGCGTCCGGCTGGCCGGGGAGGTGGACGAGCTGCTCGCCGCCCACCGCAAGGTGGTCGGCGCCCACGAGGGCGAGGGCACCCCGCCCGCCCTCGCCCCCCACCACCTCGTCGAACTCCGCCGGACGGGCCGTCAGGCCACCGCGATGATCCGCCCCACCGGCCCGGTCGACCCGGACTGGGACCTGGGCGAGCCCACCCTGGAGGAACTCCTGCTGGCCCACCTGCGCGCCCCCGGCACCGCCGCGCCGACCGTCCGCGAGGAGGTGACGGTCCGTTGAGCACCGCCGCCCTCCCCCGTCCCTCGCTGCGCGGCACCGCCTGGCTGAGCCTGCGTCAGGAGCGGACCACCCTGCTGGCCGCCGGCGGCATCCTGCTCGCCTTCACCACCTGGGTACTCCTGTTCGGCCGGCGGATCAGCGTCTGGATCGACTCCAACGGGCTCCGGAACTGCAACGACGTCTACTACCCGCCGGAGTGCTCGGACGTCTCCGACCTGCGGCGCGCCATCCCGGAGTGGTGGCCGCCGGCCGTCTCCGGCACCGGCTGGGTGCTGTTCCTGCTCCCGTTCGCCCTCGGGCTGTTCGCCGGGGCGCCGCTGCTGGCCCGCGAGTTCGAGTCCGGCACCCACCGACTGGCCTGGACCCAGTCGGTCTCCCGCACCCGCTGGCTGGCCGGGCGGCTGGCCGCCCCGTTCGCCCTGACACTGGTCGGATCGGCCGTGCTGGCGGGTGCCGCCAGCTGGTGGAGGACGGTGATCGAGGGCCGCTTCGGGGTGCCCGGGTACTACCACTGGTTCGGCTGGATGGCCCGCTCCACCGAGGGCCCGTCCACGATCGCCTTCTGCCTGGTCGGGCTGGCGGTCGGCGTCACGGCCGGCCTGCTGGTGCGCCGGGTGGTGGCGGCGATGGCGGTCACCGCCGTGCTCACCGCCGGCCTGCGGCTGGCCGTGGACGACCTGCGCGACGTGTTCACCCCCGCCGTCGAGGTGGAGGCTCCGGTGCGGCTCGCGCTGATGCCGCAGAACGCCGACATCAGGGAGCTGGTCACCGGGTACGGCTTCCCCGCCGAGTCCCCGCTGAACTCCGAGATCCTGGCGACCGGCTACCGCACCTCGGACGGGATCACCATCGCCGGCCAGGGAAACTGGCCGCCCTACGCCCTGCCGGACGGCAGCCTGCTCTGCCAGGACTCCGGCTGCGAGCCCCACGTGGCCACCGTCGACCGGGCCTTCGTGCTGTTCCACCCGCCGGCCCACGAGTGGCCGATGCTCTGGACCCAGACCGGGATCTGCCTGGCCGTCACCGCACTGCTGCTCGGCCTCTGCTTCCTCCGGGTTCGCCGGATGCACTGAGCGCGGCGCGGAACGTCAGGGGGCCGGGGCACGTCCGTGCCCCGGCCCCCTGACGTCGTCTCACTTCTGCTGCCAGGAGCGCCAGAGCGCCGCGTACGCCCCGTCGCGGGCGACCAGCTCCTCGTGGCTGCCCAGCTCGGTCAGCCGCCCGTCCGCCATCACGGCCACCCGGTCCGCGTCGTGCGCGGTGTGCAGCCGGTGCGCCACTGCGATCACGGTGCGGCCCTTGAGCACCGCGGCCAGCGCCCGCTCGGTGGCCCGGGCCGCCGTCGGGTCGAGCAGGGCGGTGGCCTCGTCCAGGATCACGGTGTGCGGATCCGCCAGCACCACCCGGGCCAGCGCCAACTGCTGGGCCTGGGCACCGTCGAGCCGGTGACCCGTCGGGCCGAGCTCGGTGTCCAGGCCGTCCGGCAGCCCGTGTGTCCAGCCGACCGCCGCCAGCGCCTCGGCCAGCTCGCCGTCCTCGGCGGCGGGCGCGGCGATCCGCAGGTTGTCCCGCAGCGTGCCGAGGAAGACGTGGTGCTCCTGGGTGACCAGCACCACCTCCCGGCGCAGCAGCTCCGGGTCCAGGTCGGCCACCGGCACGCCGCCGACCAGCACCGAGCCGCCGCTCGGCCGGTCCATCCCGGCCAGCAGCCGGCTCAGCGTGGTCTTGCCCGAGCCGGAGGGGCCGACCACCGCCAGCCGCTCCCCCGGACGGACCGTCAGGTCGACCCCGTGCAGCACGTCCTGGCCGCCCTCGTAGGCGTAGCGGACCCCGCTCACCTCGATCCGCTGGTCGGCCGGGCGGGCCGTGCCGGCCGTCCCCGTGTCCTCGGCCGGCACCGCGCCGACGCCCTCCACCCGGGCGAAGGAGGCGGCACTGCTCTGCAGCTGCTCCAGCCGGAGCATCACGGTGTCCAGCGGGTCGACCAGCCGCCGCAGGTAGAGCGTGCAGGTCACCACCGCGCTGAGCTCCACCGAACCGTTGGCGTGCAGCGCGCCGCCGACCAGCAGCACCACCGTCACCGGCGCCACGTAGGAGGTGTCGACCAGCGGGAAGAGGAAGCTGCGCAGCAGCAGGGTGCGCAGCCGGGCCGTCCTGGAGACCTCGATCGCGGTCTCCATCGCGGCGGTGCGGCGCTCCTGGAGGCCGAGCGCCTCGACCGTCCGGGCCCCGGCGGCGGTGGTGCCGAGCACCTCGGCGACCTCCGAGTTGGCCGCGCCCTCGGCCAGGTAGGCGTCCCGGGCCCGGGCCAGGTACCAGCGGGCGACGAACCACAGGCCGGAGAGGGCGAGCACGCTGCACGCCCCGAGCAGCGGGTCGACCAGGAAGATCGCGACCAGGATGAACAGCCCCTGGAAGACCCCCACCGCCATCTCCGGGACGCTGTCCTTGAGGGTGGTGCCGACGGTGGCCACGTCGGTGGTGCCACGGGTCGTCAGATCGCCGGTGCCGACCCGCTCCACCACGGTCGGCGGCAGCGCCAGCACCCGCTCGACCAGGCGCTCGCGCAGCCGCGCGGCGGCCCGCTCGGCCACCCGGTAGCCCTGGTGCACCGCCTGACGGGTCAGCAGGAGCTGCACCACGCCGCAGACCACCACGGCCAGTGCCAGCCGGTCCACGGCGGCGGCGCCGTGGCCCTTCACCACCGCGTCGACGATCCGGCCGAGCAGCCAGGGCCCGGCCAGGCCGACCAGGGCGGCCAGGCCGTTCAGCGCGGTCACGCCGCCGAGCGCCCGGCCGTCCTCGCGCAGCAGCGCGGCGGCGGCCCGGCGGGTCTCCCGGGGCGTGGCGACGGGAAGGGCTCGTTCGGTGCTCATCGGGCGGCCTCCTCGGTGGTGGTGGGCGAGGACGTACGGGCCGTCGGCAGCGGGACGCGGGTGCCCGCGGGCGGCTCCTCCTCGTCGCGGGAGACCAGGGCCCGGTACTCCGGGGCCCGGCGCAGCAGTTCGCGGTGGGTGCCGGCGGCGGCGACCCGGCCGTCGGCCAGGTACAGCACGGTGTCGGCGAGGTCGAGCAGCAGCGGCGAGGTGGAGACCACCAGCGTGGTCCGCCCGGCCCGGAAGGCCCGCAGGCCGGCCGCCATCGCCGCCTCGGTGTGGGTGTCCACGGCGGAGCTGGGCTCGACCGCGATCAGCACCTCCGGATCGGCGAGCAACGCCCGTGCCAGGCGCAGCCGTTGACGCTGGCCGCCGGAGAGGTTGCGGCCCTCCGTCCGGATCGGGGCGGCCAGGCCGCCGGGCAGCCCGCGCAGCACGTCCAGCGCCGAGGCCGCCTCCAGGGCGGCGAGCAGCTCCTGGTCGGCCCGCTCCCGCCGCCCGCCGAGCACCTCGCGCAGCGGCCCGGCGAACAGCGTCGCCTCGTTCTCCGCCAGCACGATCCGGCCGCGCACCTCGCGCAGCGCGTACTCCTCCAGCGGGCGGCCGTCCCACCGGCCGCCCTCCGCACCGGGGTCGGCGAACAGCGCCAGCCGGTCCGCCACCTCCAGCGCCTCGGCGGGCCGCCGGGCGGCGAGCACCGTGAGCCCGCCGGGGGCGAGTTCGACGCCGGAGAGCTCGTCCCGGAGCGGGGCGGGGCCGGCGGGGGCCGGGGTGGCCGCGGCGGCCGGGCCGGCCGGGCGGGGCTCCAGCCGGAGGAAGCCGACCGTCCGCTCGGCCGCGACCAGACCGCGGGTGAGGTCGCGGCCGCCCTCGATCAGGAAGTAGACCGGCACCGTGAGGGCCGCCGTGTAGCCGTAGACGGCGACCAGCTCGCCGATCGTGATGGAGCCCTGGGCCGCCATCCGGGCGGCGACCCAGGTCACCGCGCCGAGGAAGAGCAGCGGCAGTCCGCTGCCGAGCGCCTCGATCCAGCTGGCCACCCGGCCGACCTTGAAGCCGTCGGCCATCAGCTTGCGCGACTCCCGGGCGTACCGGGCGGCGAACTCCTCCTTGCCGCCGAGCCCGTTGAGCACCCGCAGGCCGTCGCTCAGGTCCTCGAACCGGGCCGCCACCTCGCCCTGCTGCTCCCGGTACCCGGCCTCGGCCCGCTGGACCCGGGCGAGCATCGGACCGATCAGCCCGGCCAGCGCCGGGACGCCCAGCAGCACCAGCGCGGCGAGCACCGGCGAGATCCGCAGCAGCTGGCCCGCGACCAGCAGGTAGGCCACCACGGCTCCGAAGCCCGGTCCGCTGAAGGTGAGGGTCTGGCTCATCCGCTGCACGTCGGAGACGCCGATGGTCACCACCTCGCCGGTGGCGGTCTGCCGGGGCAGCTCGCCGCCGAGCCGGACGGCCTGACGGACCACCACGCGGGTGGTGCGGAAGGTGGCGTCCATCCGGACCTTGGTCATGGTGCGGTGGCGGTACGCCCCGATCACCGCGTTCACCGCGCCGATGACCAGGAAGGCCACCGCCCACCCGGCCAGGGCCGGGTAGTCGTCGGCCTTGAGGCCGTCGTCCACGGCCCGGGAGAGGATGTAGGGCATCATCGTCAGCGCGCCCAGCCACACCGCGCTCAGCACCGCGCCGAGCGCGACCCGCCCCGGCTGGCTGGCCGCCAGCCACCAGAGGTACCGCCCGGCACCCCGCACGTCCGGTTCCCCCGGACCAGTTCTCTTGACCGTCACCACGGCACCCTAGCCAGCCACCCGGCCGCCGGGCCCGCGAATTTCGTACCGAAAGCACAACGCCTGACCTGCGGCGGGACGGGACAGTCCGGACCGGACGCGCCGCTCAGCCGTCCAGCAGCCGCTCGCCCACCCGGCCGCGGGCCGGGGCGAGCTCGGCCTCCACCTTCTCCTGCTCGATCCGGCCGAAGGCCACCGGCCGCGGCTCGACCGGGCGGTCCAGCAGGGCGATCCGCAGGTGGGTCGGCGGGTGGGTCGAGTCCACCGCGGCGAACTCGTGGGCGCCCAGCCGCAGTCGGCGCTCCCGCTCGCGCGGGGTGAGTCCGCCCGCCAGGCCGGCCAGCTCGGTCCAGAGCTCGGCCACCGCCTCGCCGCCGTCCCGGCCGGGCCGGGAGGTCCGCAGGCGCGACCGGCTGCGGATGCGGACCACCGCGGCCTCGGCGGTCGGTTCCAGCAGCAGCGCGGCGAGCATCCCGCGGGCCGCGGCGGGCGAGGCGACGGTGGCGGCCAGCAGGTCCGCCCGGTACTCGGCGCCCTGGCCGGAGCGGCTGGTCAGCCGGTCCAGCAGGAACAGCAGACGCTCCGTCAGGACCTGCAGCAGCAGCCTCGGCACCAGCAGCAGGGCCTGGACCAGGTTGACCAGGCCGTCCTCCGAGGGCGTCTCGTCGTCCAGGGTCAGCAGGTGCCACTCGCGCACGGCCGCCACCGCCGAGTGCAGCCAGAGTCCGCGCCGGTGGTCCCCGTTCACGTCGTGGCCGAGCTCGTGGCCGAGCAGGGCGACCCGCTCCGGCGCGGACAGCACCGCCCAGAGCGGCAGTCCGATCTCCAGCACGCCGCGGCGGCGCAGGCCGAACCGGCCGAAGGAGGCGTTGAAGCTGCCGGTGACCCTGATGCGGTCCACCGGCCGGCCGCCGACGGCCGTGGCGACCCGGTCGGCCAGGGCGTACAGCTGCGGGGCCTGGGCGCGGGTGAGGAAGGAGTCGTCCGTCCTGATCCGGCCGAACCTCGGGCGCAGCAGGAATCCGATCAGCAGGCCCAGGCAGCCCACCAGCCGCATCGGCAGGGTCCCGGTCACCACCAGCCAGAGCGAGCCGAGGACCACGGCGACCGTCACCAGGTGCACCACCCCCGCCAGAGCCGCGGCGATCAGCCAGTTGCGGTCGGCGCCCGGGCCGTCACCGCGCTCCAGCGCGTGGTACAGCCGTTCCGCCCGCCGCCGCGCCACCTGCTCGCGGCGCTCCTCCCGGGCCCGGTTCCGGGCGGCCTTGCGGCGCTCCTTCGCCGAGCCGTCGGGCTTCGGCCGGGGCGGCACCAGGTTCCACTCGCAGGCGTGGCACCAGACCGGGAAGCGGTCGTCGGCGGGGAGCTCGGTCGTGCAGTTCGGGCACGTGGTGGCTATCGGCACGGACGGAGATGATGCCAGAGCCCCCACCGCGCCCGCCCCTGGTTTCCCGCTCGGCGACACACCGGCGTCGGCGCTGGCCCGGCCGCCCGGCCCCCCGCAGGATGGGCCCGTACGGAGGGACGACGGAGAGAGCGGGGCAGGGATGAGCGGCGAGGCGGAGCAGTACGACGTGGTGGTCCTCGGGGGCGGTCCGACCGGGGAGAACCTGGCCGACCGGACCAGGGCGGCGGGGCTGAGCACGGTGCTGGTGGAGAGTCAGCTGATCGGCGGCGAGTGCTCCTACTGGGCCTGCATGCCGAGCAAGGCGCTGCTGCGCCCGGCCCACGCGCTGGCCCACGCCCGGGCACTGCCGGGTGCGCGGGAGGCGGTGACCGGGGAGCTGGACGCGGCGGCGGTGCTGGCCCGGCGGGACGAGTTCACCTGGCACTGGCACGACGACAGCCAGGTGACCTGGCTGCGCGACACCGGGATCGACCTGGTCCGGGGCCACGGCCGGCTGGCCGGGGAGCGGCGGGTGGAGGTGGAGACGCCGGAGGGGGTACGGGTGCTGACGGCCCGTCACGCGGTGGCGGTGTGCACCGGCTCGCGGGCCGCGCTGCCGCCGGTGCCGGGGCTGGCCGAGGCCCATCCGTGGACCAGCCGGGACGCGACCAGCTCGGCCAAGGTGCCGGGCCGGCTGGCGGTGGTCGGCGGCGGGGTGGTCGCGGTGGAGATGGCCACCGCCTGGCGGGCGCTCGGCTCCCGGGTCACCCTGCTGGTGCGCGGCGGGACGCTGCTGGACCGGATGGAGCCGTTCGCCGGTGAGCTGGTGGCGGACGGCCTGCGGGCCGCCGGGGTGGACGTCCGGCTCGGTGCCGAGGTGGTGCGCCTGGCCCGGCAGGGCGGGGAGGTGACGCTCTCGCTGGCCGACGGCTCCTCGGTGGCGGCGGACGAGGTGCTGTACGCCACCGGCCGGGTGCCGCGCACCGACGACCTCGGGCTGGCCAGCGTCGGCCTGGAGCCGGGCCGCTGGCTGCCGGTGGACGACACCTGCCTGGTCGAGGGCGTCCCGGGCGGCTGGCTGTACGCGGCCGGGGACGTCAACCACCGGGCGCTGCTGACCCACCAGGGCAAGTACCAGGCCCGGATCACCGGCGCGGCCATCGCCGCCCGGGCGGCCGGCGAGCCGCTGGACACCGCCCGCTGGGGCGCGCACGCGGCCAGCGCGGACACCGCCGGGGCGCCGCAGGTGGTCTTCACCGAGCCGGAGGCGGCGGCGGTCGGCCTGAGCCTGGCCGAGGCGGAGCGGGCCGGGCTGCGGGTCCGGGCGGTCGACCACGAGCTGGGCCACGTCGCGGGCGCCTCGCTCTACGTGGACGACTACCGGGGGAGGGCGCGGCTGGTGGTGGACCTGGACCGCGGCGTGCTGGTCGGCGCGACCTTCGTCGGTCCCGGGGTGGCGGAGCTGCTGCACTCGGCCACCGTCGCGGTGGTCGGCGAGGTGCCGGTGGCCCGGCTCTGGCACGCCGTCCCGGCGTACCCGACGGTCAGCGAGGTCTGGCTGCGGCTGCTGGAGGCGCTCCGCGACAGCGCGGACTGACCTTCCTACCAGTCCATTTGACGACCTATCACTCCCCCGGCGGCAATTCCTTCGCACACCCACTGATGCCGACTGCTCCGCATGCTACCCATGGGCGGTACGACTCCTGCCGAGCCGTCAGTCCCCGAGGAGCACCCATGGACCAGCCGGACCACGCCGCCCCCGACCGCCGCGCCTTCCTGGGCCTGGCCGGGGCGGTCGCCGCCACCGCCACCCTGACGCAGGTGATGACCGGAGCCGCCCCGGCCACCGCCGCCACTCCCCCGCGCACGGCCGCACCCCGGGCCGGCGAGGGGAAGACCGTGGCGGTGCTCGGCGCGGGCCCGGCCGGGCTGGCCGCGGCGCTGCGGTTCACCGCGGCCGGGTACCGGGTGACGGTGCTGGAGGCCACCGGCCGGGTCGGCGGCCGCACCCTCACCGCCCGCCCGGGGGACCGGATCACCGAGTCCTGGGCCGACGGCTCCACCCGCACCCTGACCTGCGGCTTCGACGAGGGCCTCTACCTCAACCTCGGCGCGGGCCGGATCCCCTACCACCACCAGCGGGTCCTGGAGTTCTGCCGCACCCTCGGGGTCGCGCTGGAGCCGTACGTCCACACCAGCACGGCCAACCTCTTCCAGACCGGCGCCACCTGGCAGGGCGCCCCGAAGCCCAACCGCCGGATCGCCAACGACACCCGGGGCTACGTCGCCGAGCACCTGCACCGGGCACTGGAGGGAGGCAGCCAGAGCACCGACGGGCTGACGCCCGCTCAGCGGGAGCGGTTCGCCGAGCTGCTGGTGGAGTTCGGCGCCCTCGACCCGGACGACCGCCGCTACCACGGCTCCACCCGCTCCGGCCTGGCCGCCCGGCCCTCCGTCCCTCAGCAGGAGGAGCCCGTCGACCCGCTCGCGCTGGCCGACCTGCTCGACAGCGGCTTCTGGGAGCACGGCTTCTACCAGGACAGCGAGCTGCACTGGCACACCACCTCGTTCCAGCCGGTCGGCGGCATGGACTCGATCTGGCGGGCGGCAGCCGCCGCCCTGCCGGCCGGCGTGCTCAAGCTCGACTGTCCGGTGCGCAGCGTCCGGCTGGACGGCGCCGGGGCGGTGGTCGGCTGGTCCGAGGGCGGCACGGAGCGGCAGCAGCGCTTCGACCACTGCCTGAGCAACGTCCCGCTGCCGGTGCTCCACCGGCAGGTCACCCTGACCGGCGTCACCGAGGACTTCCGCACCGCCGTGCGGGACACCCCGTTCGCCCCCGCCTGCAAGGTCGGCTGGCAGGCCAACCGACGGTTCTGGGAGTCCGAGCGCTACCAGATCTACGGCGGCATCAGCTGGATCGACCACGAGGTCCGCCAGATCTGGTACCCGTCCAACGACTACTTCTCCGCCACCGGGAAGGGCACCCTGACCGGGGCCTACAACTCCTACGGAACGGCCGAGACCTTCGGCGACCGCTCCCACGAGGAGCGGATCGCCAGTGCCCGCTCGGCCGCCGCCCGGCTGCACGACGAGTTCGCCTCGCCCACCGTGGTGCCCGGCGAGCTGGCCCTCTCCGTCGCCTGGCACAAGGTCCCGCACCAGCTCGGCGCCTGGGCCGACTGGCGCCCGGCCGACCCGGAGCACAAGCACCTCTACACCACCCTGATGTACCCCCAGGGCGAGGACGCGCTCCTGGTGATCGGCGACCAGGTCTCCGCGCTGCCCGGCTGGCAGGAGGGCGCGCTGATGTCGGCCGAGTGGGCCTTCGAGCTGCTCACCGGCGAACGGCGGGCGGCCCGGGTGCCGGCACGGCGCGTGCCGGACTCCCGGGCCCTCACCACCGGCGGGCTCTGACCCTCCCCCGGGCCCCCGTCAGGAGAAGCTGACCGCCGCGTCCATCTCCCACATCAGCACCTCGGCGCCCGCCGCCCCGGCGGTGATCCGCTGCCCCTCGGCGGCGCCGATCCGGGCGGCGTCGCCCTCCTGCAGCAGGCCGGTGCCCTCCAGGGCGACCTCGCCCTTGGCGACGAAGAGGTGGACGAACGGCGCGGTCGCCGTGTCCACGGTCTCCGCCGGGCGCAGCCGGGCCACGTGCAGCGCGGCGTGCTTCTGCCGGATGCCGATCGCGCGCTGCCCGGCGTGCTTGCCCATCCCGGACGCGAGGACGGTCCAACCGCCCTGCGTCAACTGGTCGTTGATGTCCAGCTGCTCGTAGCCGGGGGCGATCCCGGCGGTGTCCGGGATGACCCACATCTGGACGAAGCGGACCGGGTCCTGGTGCTCGGGCTGCCCGGTGAGCGTCCAGGAGTCGTTCTTCTCGCTGTGCAGGATCCCGGCGCCCGCGCTCATCCGCTGGGCCAGGCCCGGGTAGATGACGCCGTTGTGCCCCTCGGAGTCCTGGTGCACCAGGCCGCCGTCCAGCACCCAGGTGACGATCTCCATGTCCCGGTGCGGGTGGGTGTCGAAGCCGGTGCCGGGGGCCACCACGTCGTCGTTGGAGACCAGCAGCAGGCCGAAGTGGGTGTTGGCCGGGTCCCAGTGCCGGGAGAAGGAGAAGGAGTGGCGGGAGTCGAGCCAGCCCGCCTCGGTGTGGAAGCGGTCGGCCGCGCGGCGGACGTCGGTCGTGGTGGCCATCGGTACTGCTCCTCTCAGGTACTTGTTGAATCATAAACCACCGACCACCCTCCCCGATTCCCGGCGCGCTGACGTGCGGCCGCCCCCCGCCCGGAGCAGACTGGCGCCGCCAAGGACCTCTCCCCCAGGTGGTACGCCATGACCGAGTCACTGCTGGCCGTCGGAACGCAGAAGGGCCTCTTCCTGGGCCGCAGCCGCGACCGCCGCACGTGGGACTTCACCGGCCCGCACTTCCCCATGAACGCGATCTACTCGGTGGCCGTGGACCGCCGCCCGGAGCGCCCGCGCATCCTGGCCGGCGCCGACAGCAGCCACTGGGGCCCGTCCGTCTGGTGGTCCGACGACCTCGGCGCCACCTGGCAGGAGCCCACCACCCCCGCCGTCCGCTTCCCCGAGCACACCGGCACCTCGCTGGAGCGGGTCTGGCAGCTCCACCCGGCCGGCCCGGAGGCGCCCGGCGTGGTGTACGCGGGCACCCAGCCGGCCGCGCTGTTCCGCTCCACCGACGGCGGCGAGAGCTTCGCCCTGGACGAGAACCTCTGGGCCCACCCGCAGCGCGCCGAGTGGGCGGCCGGCTTCGGCGGCCAGGGGCTGCACACGATCCTGACGGACCGTCGGAGCCCGGACGCGGTCACCGTCGCGGTCTCCACCGGCGGCGTCTACCGCACCACCGACGGCGGCAAGAGCTGGCAGCCCTCCAACACCGGCATCCGGGCCACCTTCCTGCCGGACGAGTACCCCGAGTTCGGCCAGTGCGTGCACAAGGTCGCCGTCGACCCGGCCGACCCGGACCGCCTCTACCTGCAGAACCACGGCGGGGTCTACCGCAGCGACGACGCCGGCGGCCACTGGCAGGACATCGGCACCGACCTCCCCGCCACCTTCGGCTTCGGCCTGGCCGCCCACCCCCACCACGGCGGCACCGCCTACCTCTTCCCGCTCGACGCCGACTACGCCCGCCTCCCGGTGGACCGCCGCTGCCGCGTCTTCCGCACCACCGACGCCGGCGCCACCTGGCACCCGCTCGCCACCGGCCTCCCCGGCGAGGACCACTACGGCGTGGTCCTGCGCGACGCGCTGTGCACCGACGACGCCTCCCCCGCCGGCGTCTACTTCGGCAACCGCAACGGCGAGGTCTACGGCTCGGCCGACGAGGGCGAGAGCTGGAGCCTGCTGGCCCAGCACCTCCCGGACGTCCTCTGCGTACGCGCCGTCACGCTGCCCTGAGCTCGCGCCCGCGAGGGTGACGGCCCGTCAGGCTCGCCTCTGCGCGGACCCTCCGGCCCGAACGGACGACCACCTGGACCGGCACCGGAACGACCCGGGCGGACCGGTGCCGCATCCCCGTCGAGAAACGAGGCACGCCCTGCCACCCGGCATCCGGCATCCGCAACCACCAGCCGGCACCGCCGGGCCCCGCGCCGCGAGGATCAGCGCGCCGAACGGACCAGCGCGGCACGGACGTCCAGCCCGAGGTGGAGCAGGAGCAGCCCGGCGCAGACCACCACCGCCGAGGCGGCTCCGCCCACCGCGACGAGCAGCACCGCCACCGTGACCACCAGCGTGTGCACCGTCTGCGCCCCGGTCGACCAGGCGACCCGGTGCAGGCCGTCCGCGCCGCCCGGCAGGGCCGCGGGCAGCAGCGCGGCGAGCACCAGGAAGAGCCCGGCACCGGCCGCGGTCAGGTCACGGTCCGTCAGCGTCCACCCCTGGTCCGACCGGACCACCGCCGTGGCGTCCGTCCCGGCCAGCGCCGCCCCGACGGGCACCAGCAGCAGCCAGACCGCCACCGAGCGCAGCCAGACCCAGGCCGGGCGGTCGAAGTCCACCAGCTCGGGCCCGTCCGGGTGCAGCCGGACCGGCCGCCGGGCCCGGGACAGGTGGCGGGCCGTCAGTTCGTCGAACGAGGGCCCCTTGGTCAGCCGGACCGGCCGCCGGGCCGGGGCGTCGCCGCGGCTCTCGGCCCGCCACCGCCGGAGCACCGCCAGCCGCAGCCAGAGCAGCACCAGCACCGCCGGGGCCACCCCGACGGCCGCCGGCGGACCCTCCGGCGTCCCGACCGCCAGGACCGCCCCCGCGAGCACCAGCGCGTACACCGCCAGCCCGAGCCCGCGCACCCACCACATCAACACCGTGCCACTCCCCCCGGAGACGTCCCGTGCCGGAGGGAGTATGACAGGGGGTCAGCGATCGGCCGAGCGCAGGCGTCCGCTGACGGTGCCCAGGCCCTCGGCCAGCACGGCCAGCTGCTCCCGGGTGAGGACGTCGATCAGCACCTCGCGGACGGTGGCGACGTGGCCGGGGGCGACCTCGCGCAGGACCTGCCAGCCGTACTCGGTGAGCTCGGCGAAGACGCCGCGCACGTCGCTGGAGCAGGAGCGGCGGCCGACCAGGCCGGCCTTCTCCAGCTGGGTGATCTGGTAGGTGAGGCCGCTCTTGGAGGTGACCAGGCGGTCGGCCAGGTCGGTCATCCGGAGCGAGCGGCCGGGGGCCTCGGAGAGCTGGCTGAGGATCTCGTACTGGGTGTGGGACAGGCCCGCGCTCTCCTTGAGCTGCTGCTCCAGGCGGCGCTCGATCAGGTTGCTGGCGACCACGAACGCCCGCCAAGCCACCTGTTCCTCGTCGTCCAACCATCTGGGCTCGTCCATGCCGCCGATTCTACCGGTTGTTCAAATTCGAACCAAGGTGTACCGTGACGTATGTCAGGTTCAAATTTGAACCAGATTCTCGGAGCAGGAGCCAGCCATGCCAGTCCGTCGCCTGAACCACGCCGTCCTCTACGTCCGCGACGTGGCCCGTTCGGTCGCCTTCTACACCAACGCCTTCGGCTTCAAGGTCGACGTCGAGATCCCCGGCCGCGCCGCCTTCCTGAGCGCCGAGGACACCCTCAACGACCACGACCTCGGCCTCTTCGCCGTCGGTGAGCAGGCCCCCTCCCCCGGCCGGGGCAGCGTCGGCCTGTACCACCTGGCCTGGGAGGTCGGCACCCTCGGCGAGCTCGCGGAGATCGCCACCAAGCTGAGCGCCACCGGCTCGATCGTCGGCGCCACCGACCACGGGGTCTCCAAGTCCTTCTACGCCAAGGACCCGGACGGCATCGAGTTCGAGGTGATGTGGCGGGTGCCGCGCGAGGAGTGGCCCTCCGCCGAGGACGGGGCCGGCATGCGCTCGCTCGACCTGCAGGCCGAGCTGGCCCGCTGGGGCGCCGACCTGAAGACCGGCGCGGCGGCCGGCTCCGCCACCTGACGGACCGTCCGCGCCCGTGACGCGCGGCAGGGGCCCGGCCGGATCACCGGCCGGGCCCCTGCCCCGTGCTCAGGCCCTACGCGCCCGGGCTCAGTAGCCCATCGCGTCGCCGCCGACCGCGAACGCGTCCTCGCAGAGCGACTCGGCGTCGCCGCCGATCGCGGCGGCCGGGCCCTCCGCCCAGGCGTCGCCGCCCACGGCGCCGGCGAACTCGCCGCCCTTGGCGTCGCCGCCCACCGCACCGGCCTCGCCGCCGCCCATGGCGTCGCCGCCGACCGCGCCCGCGTCACCGGCGGCGTCGACGTCACCGCCGACCGCCATCGCGGCGCCGTCGCCCACGGTCACGGCGTTGCCGCCGACGGCCAGCGAACCGTGCGAGTGGCGGCAGTGGTCGTGGGCCGAGGCCACGCCCGCGCCCATGACGAGGGCACAGCCGCAGAGGGCGGCGGCAGCGGTGATCTTGGCAAGAGTCGTACGCATGATGATGAAGTCCTCCGAGGTCGGTACGGGACTCCACCTGAATCGGCACCCCCCGCCCGCCCCATGAGCCCCCGTCACCCGCCCGGCGGAGCGATCACCTCCGCTTCCACCCCCACGAGTGCGCCGGAGCTCCCCCACCCGCCCGCCGTCACGGCGCCGGGGCTCAGTGCTCCCAAGGGCGGTCCTCGCCCGGACGCACCTCGGCGGCGAAGTCGTCGGCCAGTTGGGCGATCACCGCGCGGCCCTCGATCCGCTTCAGCCAGTGGAGGGGCAGGCGGACGTCGCCGTGGTGGGCGCCGAGCAGGTTGCCGGCGATGGAGCCGGTGGAGTCGCTGTCGCCGGAGTGGTTGACGGAGAGCAGGAGGGCGGCCTCGATCGGGGTGCGGGCCGGGGAGGGGTCGCAGACGGTGGGGCCGTGGCCGTAGCTGTAGGTCTGCGGGCGGGTCCGGGCCAGCACCGCGTAGACGCCGATGGCCAGCGCCTCCTCCGCCACCCAGCCCTGGCCGAGCCGTTCCAGCTGCTCCGCGCTCGCCTCGCCCTCCTCCGCCAGGTCGACCGCCCGCCGCAGCGCGGTGGAGGTCTCCTCGTGCCCGGGGTGGCGCCGCAGCAGCTCCAGGGTCCGCAGCACCGCGCCCAGCGGCGACTCCCCGTCCACCAGGTGGCTGATGATCGCCGCGAAGGCCCCGGCCGCGTAGTAGCCGGTGCGGTGCCCGTGGGTGATCTGGGCACAGTCGGCGGCCAGTTGGAAGGAGTGCTCGGCGCCCTGCAGGGTGAAGCCGAACGGCGCCGAGCGCATCACGGTGCCGCACCCCTTGGAGTCCGGGTTGACCGGACCGGGCGTGCCGGTGAGCTTCGCGTACGGGTGCGGGGCCTGCGGGCTGCGCAGGCCGGAGAGGCAGGCGTTTCCGGGGGCGCGGCGGGCGTAGAGCCAGGGTTCCAGCCGCAGTTCGCCGCTCCGGTGCCGCAGCCCCTCGGCCGGGGGCGGGGCCGGGAGCTGCTGGGTGTCCAGCCAGCGCAGGTAGGCGTCCAGCACCAGTTCGCCCTCGGCGCCGGTGATGCCGCGGTCCCGGGCCCGGCGGTAGCCGTTCAACCGGCCCTCGGCGCTGAAGAGCGTCATCTGGGTGTCGTCGGTGATCCGCCCGACCACGCCCTCGTGGTCGGCCACCGGGCCGGTGATCCCGGCCGGTCCGTACGAGGCCCGGATCTCCGCCAGCGAGCGGAACTCCACCGGGTTGCCCAGCGCGTCGCCGATCGCTCCGCCGAGCAGGCAGCCCCGCAGCCGGGAACGGTACGCGGTCAGTTCGGCCCAGGAGGCGTGCGGCACCTGATGGCTCCTCAGTCTGGTGTGTCCGGGTCTGGTGTGTCCGGCGGATCCGGTCTGATGTTCTGGTTGAGCCGGAACAGGTTACCCGGGTCCCAGGCGCGCTTGAGCTCCCGCAGCCGCCGGTACTTCGCCTCGCCGTAGGCCTGCCGGACGCGCTGCTCGCCCTCCTCCATCAGGAAGTTGACGTACACGCCGGTGTGGTGCGGGGCGAGCGCCCGCCACAGGCCGCGGGACCACGCCCGCTCCTCCTCGAAGCCCTCGGGGCCGGCGCAGGTGGCGTTGATGTTGAAGGTGTGCCCGGCGCCGCGGCCGCTGAAGGCAGTCTCGTCCTCGCCCACCCGGGCGATGGCGCCGCCGAGTTGGAAGATCGGGAAGCTGGTGAGCGGGGAGGCGATCCGTGCCGCGTGCTCGGCCGTCACCTCGATCACCTCGTCGGAGAGCCGGGCCACGTCGCAGGACTTGAAGTAGTACCAGCGCCCGGCCGGGAAGGACGGGTCCAGCGAGGCCTGGTGCTCCAGGTAGGGCTTGGGGCGGCACAGGTCGGCGGCCGGCGGGCCGAAGCGGCGCAGCGGGCCCAGCACCTTCTCGCCCCGCTCCGGGTCACCGGCCCAGCAGCACATCACCACCACGGCCAACCGCCCGACCAGCTCGGCCGGCACGCCGGGCAGCGGCGGCGCGGTGCGGTGCACCACGGCGGTGGTCAGCTCGTCCGGGGCCTCCTCGATCCACTCCCGGTAGAAGCGCAGCAGCCGCGCCGAGTCGGCCACCGGCCAGAACAGCGGCCCGGCCAGCACGGTCGGCCCGACCGGGTGCATCCGGTACTCGAACTCGGTGACCACCCCGAAGTTGCCTCCGCCCCCGCGCAGCCCCCAGTACAGCTCCGGGTTCTCCCGGGCGTCGGCCCGGACCCGCTCGCCGCCGGCGGTGACCAGCTCGGCGCCGAGCAGCTGATCGACCGTCAGGCCGTACTTGCGCATCAGCCAGCCGATCCCGCCGCCGAGGGTGAGCCCGGCCAGGCCGGTGTGGGTGACGATCCCGGACGGGACGGCCATCCCCACCCGCTGGGTGGCCGCGTCCAGCTCGCCGAGCAGCGCCCCGGCCTGGGCGCGGACGGTACCGGCCTGCTCGTCCACGGTGATCCGGCGCAGCCCGGAGAGGTCGATCACGATGCCGCCCTCGCAGAGCGACTGGCCGGAGAAGCTGTGCCCGCCACTGCGGACCGCCACCGGCAGGCCGTCGCCGTCGGCGTGCCGGGCAGCGGCCCAGCGGACCGCGGCGGCCACGTCCGCCGGGTCGGCGCAGTAGGCGATCAGGGCCGGGCGGCGGTCGATCGAGCCGTTCCAGATCCGGCGGCCCTCCTCGTACTCCGGATCCCCGGGCCGCACCAGCCGGCCGCGGAACCCGCGCCGCAGCTCCCTGACGTCCACCTGCGTGCTGGTGTCCATCGGCTCTTCCCTCGCCGCCGTCCGGCCCCCGCCCTCCCAGTCTGGCACCGGCCCTCCGGGCCGTCCCGGGAGCGGGGGCGGCCGTCCCGGGGGTGCCGGCCGGGGCCGTCCCGGGGGCGCGACCCGGGGCCGTCCCGGGAGGAGAATGGGAGGCACTTCCCCTCTTGACCGAGGAGGTGGTCGCCATGGGCGAGGCTCGCGAGCTCATGGACCGCCTGACCGCTGCGGTGACCGGTACGCCCGACCTGGAGGCGCTCGGCGAGTGCCTCGCCGAGGACGTGGTCGCGTCGACCCCGGACCAGCCCGAACTGCGGGGGCGCAAGGCCCTGGTGGACTACTTCGGGGACATGACGGAGTCGGTCCCCGAGGCCTACTTCGAAGCGACCGCCACGTACGAGGCCGGTGACACCGCGATCGACGAGGGCTACTACACCGGCCGGAACACCGGGCCGCTGACGATGCCCGACGGCTCGAAACTGCCGCCCACCCAGCGGGAGATCAGGATCCGCGGCTGCGACCTGGCCACCGTGCGGGACGGCCGGATCGTCGAGTACCGGCTCTACTTCGACCAGTTCGAGTTCATGAGCCAGCTGGGGCTGGTGCCCGAGGAGTGACGGGTCCGTCCCCCGGTACGGGCAGGAGTGACGGGGCGGCCCCCTGGTGCCGGTGGGCCGGAAGGGGTACGCCCCCTGTCGGTGCGGCGGCCCGCGCGGCAGAGTGTGCCCCATGCAGACTCCACTCACCGTGATGGACTTCCTCCGGCGGGCCGAGACGGTCTACGGCGACCGGATCGGGATCGTCGACGAACCCCTCCAACCCGCCGAGTCCTGGGGCGACCTGACGTACCGACGGGTGGCCGAGCTGGCCCGCGCCCAGGCGGCCGGGCTGGACCGGCTGGGCATCGGGCCGGGCGAGCGGGTGGCGATCGTCTCCCACAACTCCGCCCGGTTGATGACCTCGCTCTACGGGGTGAGCGGCCACGGCCGCATCCTGGTCCCGGTGAACTTCCGGCTGCGGGCCGAGGAGGTCGCGTACATCGTCGAACACAGCGGCGCCAGTGCCCTGTTGGTCGACCCCGAGCTGGACGAGGCGCTGGCCGGCGTCCCGGTGAAGCACCGCTTCGTGCTGGGCGCGGAGAGCGACGCCCAGCTGTACGACTTCGACCGCGAGCCGGTGCGGTACGAGATCGCCGAGTCGGACACCGCGACGATCAACTTCACCAGCGGAACCACCGCCCGCCCCAAGGGCGTTCAGCTCACCCACCGCAACCTCTGGCTGAACGCGGTGCTGATGGGCCTGCACTTCGGCGCCAGTGACCGCGACGTCTACCTGCACACCCTGCCGATGTTCCACGCCAACGGCTGGGGCATGCCGTTCGCCCTCACCGGCCTCGGCGCGCAGCACGTCGTGCTGCGCAAGGTGGACGGCGCCGAGATCCTGCGCCGGATCGACCGGCACGGCGTCACCTTCCTCTGCGGCGCCCCCGCCGTGGTGGCCTCGGTGCTGGCGGCCGCCGCCGAGTGGGACGGGCCGGTGCCCGGCCGGGACCGGGTGCGGATGATCGTCGCCGGGGCGCCGCCGCCCACCTCCGTGGTGCAGAGGGTGGAGGAGGAGCTCGGCTGGGAGTTCATGCAGATCTACGGCCTGACCGAGACCTCCCCGATCGCCACCGTCAACCGCGGCCGGGCCGAGTGGGACGGGCTCCCGCCGCTGGAGCGGGCCGAACGGCTGGTGCGGCAGGGGTCGGCCTCGATCGGCACCGAGCTGCGGGTGGACGAGGAGGGCGAGGTGCTGATCCGCTCCAACACCGTGATGACCGGCTACTGGAACCAGCCCGCCGAGACGGCGGAGGCGATCCGGGACGGCTGGTTCCACAGCGGCGACGGCGGCACCCTGACGGACGGGTACCTGACCGTCTCCGACCGGAAGAAGGACGTCATCATCACGGGCGGCGAGAACGTCTCCTCGATCGAGGTGGAGGACTGCCTCTACGCCCACCCGGTGGTGGCCGAGGTCGCGGTGATCGGCGTGCCGGACGCCAAGTGGGGCGAGACCGTCAAGGCACTGGTGGTCCGCCGGGACGGCGTGTCCGCCGCCACCCCGGACGAGGAGCTGTCCGCCGAACTGATCGCCCACTGCAAGGAGCGCCTGGCCGGCTACAAGGCGCCGACCTCGGTGGAGTTCCGCTCCGAACTGGCCCGGACCACGACCGGCAAGCTGCAGAAGTTCAAGCTCCGCGAGCCCTACTGGGAGGGCCGCGACCGCCAGGTCAACTGACCCCCGGCGGCGGACGTCCCACCGCCGACGCCCCGGCTCCCGACACCTCCCGGCTCGGCCGGGGCGCACGGCTCGGCGCCGCCGCCCCACCAACCCCTGCGTCCCCACCCCCTCCGTCCCCACCCCGTACGCCTCACCTCGTGCGCCTCGCGCCGTACGCCTCACCCGCCGTGCCGATCCCCCCTCCCCGCCATGCCCAACCCCTCCGTCCCCGACCGTCGTTGAGGAGCCATCCCGTGGCCGATGCCACCGCCCTGTTGGACGACCTGCGTGACGAGACCGAGTCGCTGGACGCCCTCGTCGCCCCGCTGGACGCCGCCGGTTTCGCGACCCCGACCCCCGCCGAGGGGTGGACCGTCGCGCACCAGATCTCCCACCTCGCCTGGACCGACCGGTGGTCGCTGCTGGCCTGCCGGGAAGGGGCCGAGGAGTTCCAGGCCCGCTTCACCGACCTGCTGGCCACCGGCGACGACCCGGTGGAGGCCGGGGCGGCCGAGGGCGTCGGCGAGGAGCCCGCCGAGCTGCTGGCCCGCTGGCGGGCCGGCCGGGCCGAGCTGGCCGCGGCGCTCGCGGAGGCCGCCGCCTCGGGGCGTCAACTCCCGTGGTTCGGACCGCCGATGAAGGCACCCACGATGGCCACCGCCCGGCTGATGGAGACCTGGGCGCACGGCCAGGACGTGGCCGACGCCCTCGGCGTGGTCCGGGAACCGACCGCCCGGCTGCGGCACGTGGCCCACCTCGGGGTGCGGACCATGGGCTTCGCGTTCCTCCTGCACGGCCTGCCCGCCCCGGAGGCACCGGTCCGGGTGGAGCTGACCGCACCCTCCGGCGAACCGTGGACGTGGGGCCCGGCCGAGGCCGCCGACTCGGTGCGCGGGCCGGCCCTGGACTTCTGCCTGCTGGTCACCCAACGACGCCACCGCGACGAACTCGCCCTGCGGGTGGCGGGGCCGGTGGCCGAGGCCTGGCTGCCGATCGCCCAGGCCTTCGCCGGGACCCCGGGGGCCGGTCGGCCCGCACCGCAGCAGAACTGACCGGCCGTCAATTCACTCCGGCGAGCGATTTCATGTTTTACCAATTCATGATGAAGTCTTTGCCATGAGGAAATACTTCGCACTCGCCGCCGCCACCGCCCTCCTCCTCCCGCTCGCCGCCACCCCGCCCGCCACGGCGGCGTCCGCGCCCCGGACGCCGCTCGGCGAGGTGGACTCCTTCTTCGCCGAGTACCGCCTCGCCGCCCTCGGCGAGATCGAGGAGTACCCGGACGAGATCCGCGCCAGGACGCTCTCCCCGCCGCTGAACGCGGAGTTGGAGACCTGGTCCGCCACCCACGGCGGAGCCGACCCGGTCTTCCGGGAGCGGAACATCCCGCGCAGCTGGTCCCTGCACGAGGCCCCGCCGACGGCCGGCCGGCCCGGATCCCGCACGGTCTCCCTCACCGAGACCTGGTACGAGGGCGGCTCCCGCGAGGTCGTCTTCACCGTCCACCTCCCCGACCTGCGGATCACCGCCATCACCGACCCGCCGGCCCGGGCCGGCTGACTACCCGTCACCCAGCAGCCCCGCCCGCGGTCCCCGGGTCAACCGAACGCGCCAGGCCCACGCCGCACCCCCGGTCGCCCGAACGAGTCGGACCTCACCCCTGTGGGGGACAGTGGTTTGGCGCGCCCGGGGGCCCGTGGCCAGGCTGGTCGCCATGACCCCTCCCCGCCTGCTCCCCGTCGCCCTCGCCCTGGCCGCCGCCTGCTGCTCCGCACCGGCCGTCATCCCCGCCGAGGCCCGCCCCCTCGCCCCGCAACCAGCCAACTCCACCCTGGTCCTGACGGTCAGTGAGGGCGACACCGTCTCCTCCACCCCCGAGGACCGCACCACGCTGGACTGCTCCGCCGGCCCCAGCGGCACCCACCCCGCCCCCGACGCCGCCTGTACGGCACTGGCCGCGGCGGGCGGCGATCCAGACCGGCTGCGCGGAGCCGTCGGCACGCTCTGCACCGCCCTCTACTCCCCCGTCGCCGCCACCGCCGAAGGCGTCTGGGAGGGGTCCCCGGTCAAGTGGTCGCGGACCTTCGGCAACCGTTGCCAGCTGCGCGCCGCGACCTCCCCCGTCTTCTGACCCCTCCCCCGCGCTCTCCCCTGCCCCCGCCCCCGCCCCCGCAGACTCAGCCCGCGCTGCGCCCGCCCAGTACCAGCGCGGTCACCAGGCAGCCGAACCCGGCCGTGCCCACCACCGTCCGCACGGTGTTCCACGTCACCCAGGTCGTCTCGAACTTCTCCCGCACCGCGGCCAGGTCCGGGATGTGGTCGAGCGAACCGGCCGCCGCCAGCTGGTCGTTGAGCGGCACGTTGACCGTGCCCGTGACCACCACCAGCACGGTGTACAGCACCGCCGCCGCCACCAGCCAGGGCAGCGGACCCCGGTGGCCGGCCCCCAGGTGCAGCGCCACCGCCGCCAGCGCCAGCACCAACGCCCCCATGAAGACCGTCATGAACCACCCGTTCAGAATGGCCACGTTGATCCGCTGCATGGTCTCCACGAAGGTCCGGTCGTCCGCCTTCGCCAGCCCCGGCATGACCGAGACTGTGTAGGAGAAGAACAGCCCCGCACTCAGCCCCATCGTCACCGTAGCCGCCAGCAGCACCGCGGTTCTGAACCAAGCCATCTTTCGTTTCCCCCTACATCTCGCGTTCCACCGTGTCCTTCTGATGACCAGTCAACCGCCTCCACCCCTCCGGCACCATGGTCGTCCGGCTCCCGTCCATACGCACGCGTCTACACTCGGCGCCCATGGACGCACTCGCCGGTCTGCTCGCCGGCCCCCGGGCCCGGGGCGCCTTCCTCCTCCGCTCCGTGTTCACCCCGCCCTGGTCGATCCGGATCGAGGACCGGGCCCCGCTCACCCTGCTGATCCCGGTCACCGGCACCGCCTGGGTGGTCCCCGACCCGGGGAGCGGTGCCCCCGTCCGACTCGCCCCCGGCGACGTGGCGGTGACGCGCGGCCCGGCCCCGTACACCGTCGCCGACTCCCCCGACACCGCGCCCACCGTGGTGATCCACCCCGACCAGACCTCCACCACCCTCGACGGCGAGCCGCTCTGCGCCGAGCTCGACCAGGGCGTCCGCACCTGGGGCGACGCCCCGGACGGGCCCACCGTCCTGATCTGCGGCACGTACCAGCTGCGCGGCGAGGTCAGCCGCAGCCTGCTCGACGCCCTCCCGCCGCTGCTCTCCCTCCCCCTGGACTCACCCCTGACCGCCCTGCTCGGCGAGGAGATCGGCCTGGACCGCCCCGGGCAGGACGCCGTCCTGGACCGGCTGCTGGACCTCCTGCTGATCACCACCCTGCGCACCTGGTTCGACCGCCCCGACTCGGACGCCCCGCCCTGGTACCGCGCCCACACCGACCCCGTGGTCGGCCGGGCCCTCCGCCTGCTCCACTCCGACCTGGCCCGCCCCTGGACGGTCGCCGAGCTGGCCACCACCGTCGGCGTCTCCCGCGCCGCCCTGGCCCGACGCTTCACCGACCTGGTCGGCGAACCCCCGATGGCCTACCTCACCACCCGCCGCCTCGCCCTGGCCGCCGACCTCCTCCACGACCCCGCCACCACCCTCGCCGCCGTCGCCCACCAGGTCGGCTACTCCACCCCCTTCGCCCTGAGCACCGCCTTCAAGCGCGTCCACGGCATCAGCCCCACCGAACACCGCACGGCCTGACTCCTGCTGCCCGGCCTGCCGCCGGCAGGTGGATCAGGCCAACAGGGCCTCGGCAGCGGCCCTCACGACGACCTCGGCGACCGTGGACAGGGCGGGCGAATCCAGCTTCCACTGCTGCCAGTACAGGGGAACGTCCATGGGCCGGGCGGGTGCCAGCTCCACCAGCCGCCCGGCCCGCAGCAGCGGCAAGGCCTGCGGCTCGGGCACGAGGCCCCAGCCGAAGCCGGCGGCCACCGCGTCCCGGAACCCGTCCGAGGCCGGCACCAGGTGGCGGGTCCGCCCGGCGCCCGACCGGCCCCCGGTGAGGGAGCGGACGAACTCGTCCTGGAGCTCGTCGCGCCGGTCGAAGACCACGGTCGGGGCTTCGCACAGGTCCTCGGCCAGGTCCCCGGTGAGGTGACGGGCCGTGAACTCCGGTGCGGCAACGGCCAGGTAGCGGGCCAGCCCGAGTCGCCGCACGGTGCAGCCGGCCACCGGGTCGGGCGAGGAGGTGACGGCGGCCATCACCTGGCCCTCCCGCAGCAGGGCGGTGGTGTGGGACTCGTCCTCCCGGTGGAGCTCGAAGCAGATCGGCGGGTCCTGCGGCACCCGGGTCAGCGCGGGCAGGAACCAGGTCGCGAGGGAGTCGGCGTTGACCGCGATCGGCACCCGGGCCGGCCCCTGCTCGGCCGCCAGCCCTAGGTCGGCCCGGGCGTCCCGCTCCAGGCGGGCCACCTGGCGGGCGAAGCGGACCAGCACCTCGCCGGACTCGGTGAGCCGCACCGGCTTGGTGCGCAGGAGCAGGACCCGCCCGGTGCGCTGCTCCAGGGCCTTGACGCGCTGGCTGACGGCGGAGGGGGTCACGTGCAGGACGGCGGCCGCAGCGTCGAAGGTGCCCTCGTCGACCACCGCGAGCAGGGTCCGGACCTGGTCCAGGGGAAGCTCGTTCATAAGCACGGCTGAGGTTACCTAAGAATCTTTAGCTGTACTCATCCTTACGTGATCCATACGGTCGAAGCCATGAACGCCAGCACCGTCACCGCCGCAGCCGCCGGCTTCGGCACCGGGCTCTCCCTCATCGTGGCCATCGGAGCCCAGAACGCCTTCGTCCTGCGCCAAGGCGCCCGTCGACAGGCCGTCCTCGCGGTGGTCGCCATCTGCGCCGTCTCGGACGCGGTGCTGATCGCGCTCGGCGTGACGGGGGTGGGCACGGTGGTCGCGGCCTGGCCCGCAGCACTGAGCGCGGTGGGCCTGGTGGGCGGGGCGTTCCTGCTCTGCTACGGCCTCCTGGCCGCCCGGCGGGTACTGCACCCCGATCCGACGGCCGCTCTCACCGGCGGGGGGCCGGACGCGAGGTCCGTCCGGCGCGCGGTCCTGACCTGCCTGGCACTGACCTGGCTGAACCCGCACGTGTACCTCGACACCGTCCTCCTGCTGGGTTCGCTCGCCTCCGACCGGGGCGACCTGCGCTGGGCCTTCGGCACGGGCGCGGCGCTGGCCAGCCTGTGCTGGTTCGCCGGCCTGGGCTTCGGTGCCCGCCTGCTGAGCGGCGCCCTGTCCCGGCCGAAGGCCTGGCGGGTACTGGACGGGCTGGTCGCGGCGACCATGCTGGCGATGGGCGGGATGCTGGTCGCCGGGGCGTAGGCCGATCAACCACGGCGATCGACCACGGCGATCAGGCCACGGCGATCAGGCCACCTCCATGACCTGCAGTGATAGCACTATATCGAACGGGTGACCGATTCGGGGAAAGTCGAACCCCGGCTTCCCTTTTTCGTTCGTTTGTTCGACAGTGGGTGCTGTGGAGGCATCCCTGGCCGCTCTGGCACCCCGGCTCCAGCTGTCCCGTCCGGGCCAGCTGGTCCCGGTGCTGCCCGCGCTCGAGGGCCTGCTGCCGGAGCGCGGCCTGCGCCCCGGCGCGGTGGTCTCGGTGACCGGCGGCGGCACCGCGCTGCTGCTGGCACTGGCGGCCGCCGCCTCGACCGCTGGCACCTGGTGCGCGGCGGTCGGCATCGAGGGCCTCGGCCTGCTCGCGGCGGCCGAGCTCGGCGTCGACCTGTCGCGCCTGGTGGTGGTCGGAGAGGCCGGCGACCAGTGGGCCCGGGTCGCGACGGCGCTGGCCGACGGCGTCGGCGTGCTGCTGCTGCGCCCGTCCGGCCGGGTGCAGCCCCGGGTCGCGGAGCAGCTGACCACGGTGGCCAGGCGCGGTGGCTGCGCGCTGGTGGTGTCCGGCGAGTGGCCGGGTGCCCGGGTCCGGCTGCGGGTGGCCGCCCGCTCCTGGGAGGGCGTCGGCCAGGGCCGCGGCCGTCTGCGGGCCCGCCGCCTGGTGGTGGAGGCCGGTGGCCGCGGGGCCGCGGCGCGCGAACGGCAGCACCACCTCTGGCTGCCGGACCGCGAGGGCTCGATCCGGACCGTCCGCCCCGGCGACTCCGGTACCGCCCACCCCGGCGCCGCCCACCAGTCCACCGCCCACCACCGCACGCCCGGCACACCCCCCGGCACGGCGCACGGCTCGCCGCACGGCCCGCTGGCGGTGGTCTGAGATGCCCCGGAAGACCGCAGCGGAGGCACCGCCCCCCCTCCACGAGGCCGCTCCCCCACGGGTGTTGGCCGTCTGGGTGCCGGACTGGCCGGTCGTCGCCGTCCTCGGTGCGGAGCCGGGGCCGGACCTGCTGGTCGTCGTGACCGAGCGCGGCCGGGTGCTGGCCGCCTCCGCCGCCGCCCGGCGCGGCGGTGTGCGACAGGGTCAGAAGGTGCGCTCCGCCCGGTCGTTGGTGGCCGGCCTGGCGGTGCACGAGCGGCGGGCCGACGCGGAGGCCGCGCTGTTCGAGCCGGTGGCGGACGCGGTGGCCGTGCTGGCCGCCCGGCTGGAGGTGGTCCGCCCCGGGCTGCTGGCGCTGCCGGCCGCCGGTGCGGCCCGGTACCACGGCGGCGAGGAGACCCTGGCGGAGAAGGTGGTCGACGCGGTCGAGGCGGTCGGCCACGAATGCCGGATCGGGATCGCCGACGGCCTGTTCGCGGCGCAGCTGGCGGCCCGGGCCGGACGGGTCGTGCCGGACGGGGAGAGCGCCCGCTTCCTGGCGGGGATCCCGGCCTCGGAGCTGGCCGAGCCGAAGCTGGCCGATCTGCTGGGGCGGCTCGGCATCCTGACGATCGGTCAGTTCGCCGCCCTGTCGGCCGGTGGCGTCGCGGACCGCTTCGGCCGCGCCGGCCTGGCCGCGCACCGGCTGGCCCGGGGCCTGGAGGCCCGGCCGGTGGTGGCCCGCCCGCCCGGGGTGGAGCTGACGGTGGAGCAGCGCTTCGAGCAGCCGTTCACGGTGGTGGAGCCCTTGGTGTTCGCGGCCCGGTCGCTGGCCGAGCGCCTGCACTCCGGGCTGGCCGGTGCGGGGCTGGCCTGCGGGCGGGTCGAGATCGAGGTCGAGTGCGCCGACGGGACGGGTGCGTCCCGGGCCTGGCGGCACGAGGGCCTGCTGTCCGTCGGTGCGGTGGCCGAGCGGGTCCGGTGGCAGTTGCAGGCGTGGCAGCAGCGGCAGGTGTTCGCCGAGGCGTCCGGCGGAGTGGTGGCGCTGCGGCTGGTCCCGGACGGCCTGGTGCGCGATCCGGGCCGTCAGCTGTCGCTGGCCGACGGGGACCAGGAGGCCACCGAGCGGATCGAGCGGGCGGTGGCCCGGGTGCAGGCGATCCTCGGCCACACCGCACCGGTCACCGTCGAGCTGAGCGGCGGCCGCGCCCCCGCCGACCGGGTGGTGCGCACCCCCTGGGGCGACGCCCACCAGGAGCGCCGCGCGGACGGCCCCTGGCCGGGCCGGCTGCCCGCACCCTCGCCGACCGAGGTGCCGCCCGCCCCGGTGCCGATCCGGCTGCTGGACGCCGAGGGGCGGGAGGTCGAGGTGACCGCCCGGGCCGAGGCCCGCAGTGCCCCGGCCCGCCTGGTGCTGCGCACCGGCGCGGTGGAGGTGACCGGCTGGGCGGGGCCGTGGCCGGAGCAGGAGCGCTGGTGGACGCCGGACGAGGCCCGGCGCACCGCCCGGATGCAGGTCACCCTCGCCGACGGACGGGCCTTACTGCTCGCCGTCACCGGCGGCCGCTGGCGCCTCGAAGGCGACTACGACGCCTGACCCCCGATCACCTCTCCCCCGTACGACCGGACACAGCTCATGGGCTTCACCAACCACCCGAGGACTCCCTGGCGCGACCTGGAGCGCGCCATGCGGGGCTCTCTCCCCCAGGACCGCACGGTCGTCCCCTTCCCCGGGACCGGCACCGGCACCGAACCGGTGCGACCGCCCGAGCCGGCCGCGACGACCACGACCGCCCCCGCCGACGCGGGCTGGGCCGAGCTGCACGTCCACACCACCTACAGCTTCCTCGACGGCGCCAGCGACCCGGCCGAACTGGTCGACGAGGCCGCCAGGTTGGGCATCGAGGCGCTCGCGGTCACCGACCACGACGGCCTCTACGCCGCGCCCGCCTTCGCCGTCGAGGCCCGCCGCACCGGCCTCGCCACCGTCTTCGGTGCCGAGCTGACCCTGGACGCCGCGCTCCCCCCGACCGGCGTCGCCGACCAGGACGGCGAGCACCTGCTGGTCCTGGCCCGGGGCGTGGAGGGCTACCGCCGCCTCGCCAAGGTGATCGGCGACGCCCACCTGGCCGGCGGCGCCAAACGCCGCCCCCGGTACGACCGCACGCACCTGACGGAGGCGCACGAGGGCCACTGGGCGGTGCTGACCGGCTGCCGCAAGGGCGCCGTCCGCCGCGCCCTGGAGACCGAGGGCACGGACGCCGCCGAACGCGAACTCCGCCTCCTCGCCGAGCGGTTCGGCCCCGCGAACGTCTTCGTCGAGCTGACCGACCACCACCTGCCCGGCGACGACGAACGCAACGACGCCCTCGCCGAACTCGCCGCCCGCACCGGCCTGACCCTGGTGGCCACCACCGCCGCCCACCACGCCTCCCCCTCCCAGGGCCGGCTCGCCCAGGCCCTGGCCGCCCTGCGCCAGGGCCGCTCGCTGGCCGAGGCCGAGGCCTACCTGGCGGCGGCCGGCACCGCCCACCTGCGCTCCCCCGCCGAGATGGCCCACCGCCTGGCCCCCTGGCCCGGCATCCAGCGGGCCACCGTGGAGCTCGCCCGCGAACTCGCCTTCGACTTCAAGGACCTCCAGCCGCAGATGCCCGGCTTCCCCGTCCCGGACGGCCGGACCGAGATCAGCTGGCTGCGCCGCCTCACCCTCGAAGCCGCCGCCCGCCGCTTCGCCCCCGACAACGCCGAGGCCCACCGGCAGGTCGCCCACGAGCTGGACGTGATCGAGGAGTTGGAGCTCGCCGGGTACTTCCTGATCGTCCACGACATCGTGGCCTTCGCCCACCGGGCCGACATCTGGTGCCAGGGCCGGGGCTCGGCCGCCAACTCCGCCGTCTGCTACGCCCTGGGGATCACCAGCGTGGACCCGATCCACTACGGCCTGCTCTTCGAGCGCTTCCTCTCCCCCGAGCGGGACGGTCCGCCCGACATCGACCTGGACATCGAGCACCGCCGCCGCGAGGAGGTCATCCAGTACGTCTACGACACCTACGGCCGCGACCACGCCGCCCAGGTCGCCAACGTGATCAGCTACCAGCCCCGCCTGGCCGTCCGCGACGCCGCCCGCGCCCTCGGCTACGCCACCGGCGACCTCGACCGCTTCGCCGGTGCGACCGGCTGGTACGAGATGCCCCCGGCCGACTCCGGAGTGCCGGACGACGTCCGGGAGTTGGCCGCCGGGCTGCGCGGCCTGCCCCGCCACCTCGGCATCCACTCCGGCGGCATGGTGCTCACCCACGCCCCGATCGCCGAGACCTGCCCCACCGAGTGGGCCACCATGCCCGGCCGCTCCGTGCTCCAGTGGGACAAGGACGGCTGCGCGGAGGCCGGGCTGGTGAAGATCGACCTGCTCGGCCTCGGCATGCTCTCCGCCCTGCACGACACCTGCGACCTGATCGAGCGTCACCACGGCCTGCGCTACGACCTGTCCACCATCCCGCCGGACGACGAGGCCGTCTACGAGATGCTCACCCGTGCCGACACCGTCGGCGTCTTCCAGGTCGAGTCCCGCGCCCAGGCCGGCGCGCTGCCGAGGATGCGCCCGTCGAAGTTCTACGACCTGGTCGTCCAGGTCGCCCTGATCCGCCCGGGCCCGATCCAGGGCGGCTCAGTCCACCCCTACATCCGCCGCCGCAACGGCCACGAGCCCGCCACCATCCCGCACCCCCTGATGGAGCGGGCCCTCACCAAGACCCTGGGCGTCCCGCTGTTCCAGGAGCAGATGATGCAACTGGCCATCGACTGCGCCGGGTTCACCCCCGCCGAGGCCGACCTGCTGCGCCAGGCGATGGGCTCCAAACGCTCCCACCAACGGGTCGCCGAACTCCGCGAGCGTCTGCTCACCGGGATGGCCGCGAACGACATCCCGCGCGAGGTGGCCGAGGACGTGTACACCAAGATCGACGCCTTCTCCGGCTACGGCTTCCCCGAGTCCCACGCCGCGTCCTTCGCCCTGCTCGTCTACGCCAGCGCCTGGCTCAAGCTCAAGTTCCCCGAGGCCTTCACCTGCGCCCTGCTGGCCAACCAACCGATGGGCTTCTACTCCCCGCTCAGCCTGATCGCCGACGCCCGCCGGCACGGCGTCACCGTGCTGCCCGCCGACGTCAACCACTCCCACCCCGGCCCCACCCTGGAACCCGTCCCCGGCTCCGAACGCCCCGCCATCCGGCTCGGCCTCGCCTCCGTCCGGGGCCTCGGCGAGGAGCAGGCCGCCGCCATCACCGCCGGGCAGCCCTACACCGGCCTGGAGGACTTCGCCCGCCGCACCGCCCTGCCCACCCCCGCCCTCGAAGCCCTCGCCACCGCCGGCGCCTTCGCCGGCCTCGGGGCGACCCGCCGTCAGGCCCTCTGGTCCGCCGGGCTGCTGGCCCGCACCACCGACGACATGCTCCCCGGCACCACCCCCGCCCTCACCGCCCCGTCCGGGGTCCCGGAGATGACCGCGATCGAGGAGACCATCGCCGACCTCTGGGCCACCGGCGCCTCCGCCACCACCCACCCCGTCCAGCACGCCCGCCCCCACCTGGACCGCTGCGGCGCCCTCACCGCCACCGCCTTCAAGGAGGACGCCGCCCACGGCACCCTGGTGAGCGTCGGCGGCCTGGTCACCCACCGCCAACGCCCACCCACCGCCGGCGGAGTCCTCTTCGTCTCCCTCGAGGACGAGACCGGCCTGGTCAACGTCGTCGTCCAACCCCACGTCTGGGAACAGCAACGCCGGGTCGCCCTCGGCTGCGCCGGCCTCCTCGTCCACGGCACCGCCGAACGCCGCGACGGCGCGATCAACCTCGTCGCCACCCGCCTCACCCCCCTCGTCCTCTCCGTCACCGGCCTCCGCAGCCGCGACTTCCGCTGAACGAGGGCCGGGGCCCGCTGCGGCCGGCCGGCCGACCGGCCGCGGTCAGGCGTGCTTGACCGGGGGGAAGGCCTCCGCCGGGTTGACGTAGTACTTGCGGACCAACGGGCCGAAGCCGTCCGGCGAGCCGCCGAGGACCATGGCCTTGAGGACCTGGGTGCACTTCGCGTCCGAGTACACCGACACCCTCCCGACGGTGCCGCCGACGGCCCAGGGGATCCAGGCCTTCTGGGTCTCCACCGTGGCGCTGACGTCCGGGTCGAGCGCCAGGACGAAGCGGCGGCCGCCCGGCTCCTGCCCGGTGGCCAGCAGCACGATCACGTGGAACCCGGAGCGGTCCTTGGTGAGGAACCCGCTCTTGGCCCCGCCCACGTGCCAGGTCGGACCCTTGAGGGTCACCGCGCGGTCGGCGTGCAGGATGCCGCCGATCGCCTCCCACTTCGCCGCGATGTCCGGCGCCACCGCCAGGTCGGCGGGGTTGTACAGCCCCCCGACGCCCGGGCTCAGGCGCTCGCCCAGGTCCTTGGCGCGCTCGCCGCAGAGGCTGTCCAGCATCCCGTTGAAGAACGTGGAGTCGACCGGCATCTGCAGCCACACCTTGGCACGGTCGAGGGCCGTGGCCGCCACCGTGTCGTCGATCGCCTGCGAGAGCCGGCCCCGCAGCGTCGCGATCGCCGGTTCGGTCACGTCCCCGGCCTGCACGTACGCCTGATCCACCATGAGAACTCCCCCTCCGTCAACTCCCCTGCCACCACTATGGCTTGTCCGGCCTGCCACCGACCTCCGAACGGCGAAAGCCGCAGCCCGCGCACCCCGGCCGACGCCACCTCACCGGAAGGGCCCAGCAGCGAGCAGGTCCCCGTACGGCTTGCACAGGAACTGGGTCGGGGGCGCCACCTGCCCGAAGGACCGGACGAACTCCTGCGACGACACCGCGAGCACCCGCTCCGCCTCCGCCTCGCCAGCGAGCCCCGGCGCCACCGCGGCACAGAACCGGACCCCGAGATGCGGATCCGCCAGCCACGGTCGGGTGTCGCCCCCGAGCTGACCGACCGCTACGAGGATGACCCCCCGCGCGTACGGATCGTCGGCGGACCGAGCCATCACCGCCAACTCCTCCACGAGCCGGACGCGTTGCCCGGAGACCGAGGGGTGGAGCGCCAACGATCCGACGGCCGCGGCGGCAAGGACCCGCCGCTTCCAGCGCTCCGAGGACAGGTACGGCAGCACCCGTCGTAGCAGTACAGGGGCCAGATCGTGACACGCGAGTGCCGCCTGTTCCAGCACCAGATCACCCACGCCCGTGCCGCTCTCGTCCCGCCACATCCGATGCCGGTCGGCCTCGTCGGCCGCCAGGTAACCAGCCGTCCAGGCCGCCAACTCCGCCTCGCGCCCGGCGATCCGGGCACGCGTCTCCCCCTCCCGCCCACCCAGGTCGGCAGCGACACCGACCCCGTAGAGGTGCACCAGCATCGCGTCCCGCAGGGACGGATCGTCAGGCCCGAGGCGGGGGTCGTCCAGCAGGTCGGCGACCAGCAGAGCGGTCGGCGCGGTCGCGGGCCACGCCCCGCCCTCCCTGCGGAGCGTGGCCCACAACTCCGTGTATCCCTCGACGAACGCACACGGATCGTCGCCGGAGAGAGCCGCTAGCCGCTTCGGCGTGTCCCGGGCAGAGCCCCTGGCGTGAAACAGCACGGACCAGTCCACCTCTGTCATGCCGGCGATCGTGCCACGGCCCACCGTCAGCGGAAGCGTCAGAGGAAGCGGACCTGGGGCGGTTCGCCGGTGGAGATGGAGAGCCGGCCCTGCTGGAGTTGGACGTCGCAGCCGCGGATCAGGACGCCGTACTCCTTGGTGAGCGAGAGGCCGCCCTTGCCCGAGCTGGCGCCGATGCCGCGTTCGAAGGTGACCCACTGCTTGAACTCGTTGATGCCGTGGAAGAGGATCCGGTCGGGGAGGGTGGTGAACAGCCGCTCGCCCTCGTGGCTGAGCTTCATGCCGCCGCCGACGGTGAGCAGGCCCTTCACCGCGGCGCCGTCGGTCTTCAGCTCGTTGAGGTCGGCCACGCCCGCCGAGACCGTGCCCCAGTCCTGCCCGCCGTCCCGCCGGACGTTGATCCCGGAGCGGGGGAACTCGATCCAGCCGTCCGCCTTGTCGCGGCCCTGCACCCATTTGGTGTTGACCCCGTTGAGGTCGGCCTTGTCGGCGGCGACCACGCCCCACTCCTGGCCGCCGTCCTTGCGGACGTTGATCCCGGCGCCCGGGAAGTCGACCCAGCCGTGCCCGGCCGTACGGTCGCCGACCCACTTGGTGTCGACCCCGTTCACCTCGACCCGGTCCCCGCTGAGGACGCCCGACTCCTGGCCACCGTCGCGGTGGACGTTGATCCCGGCGCCCGGGAAGTCGACCCAGCCGTGCCCGGCCGTGCGGTCACCGACCCACCGGGTGTCGACGCCGTACACCGAGATCTGCTCGGCGGTGACCACGCCCCGGTCCTCGCCCGGGCCGTGCAGGACCTCGATCCCGGAGTCCGGGAAGCGGATCCACCCCGATTCGGTCGTGAGCCCCTTGACCGTCCCGGTGCGCACGTCCCGCGCCTCGACCGTCCCGGCCGACACCGTCCCCCTGCCGCCTGAGCGGTCGTCGACCCGGATGCCGTCCGCCGTGAAGACGGTCCGGCCCCGGTCCTTGCCGCCCTCGATCCACGGGGTGCGCGTGCCGCTCTCGAACTCGGGGACCAGCGCGTGGACCGTGGTGGTGAGGAAGTACCCGTGCTGCGGCTGGCCGTTGAGGCTGGTCCCGGCGATCAGCGTGTACGTGCTGCCGCGCTTGGGCACCGGGACGGGCGCGGCTCCCGGGGTGGGCCAGAGGTAGGGCTGGTCGACGACCGGCTGGCCGGCCGCCGCCCCGAGGGCGACCGGCACCGTCTTCCCGTCCGGGAAGCGGATCCAGTAGTCGAGGTTGCTCGGCCCGTCCCACTCCAGCTCGACCTGGGCGCCCTCCGGCAGGAGGGCCAGCCGGGGACGGAAGTTGCGCGGGGTGCGCGGCGCCTGCTTGACCAGCGCCAGCGTGGTGACGAAGACGTCCGTCGGCATGGCCGCCGACCCGTCCCCGCCGCCGGTCCGCTCGCTGAGCGTCAGCCGGACCAGCCCGCCGCCCGCCGTGACGGGGACGTTCTCCAGCTTCAGGACGAGCGACTGCTGCCCGGGGAAGAGCTGCTTGCTGCCGGGCCTGGTGGGGTGCTGGGCGCGGAAGGCCCGGGCGTCCTCGTCCCAGGCGAAGGCCGGGTCCTCCGTGTCCCAGGGCGTGCTCCAGCTCGGGGTGGCGCTCGGCCGGATCGCCGCGCGGTCGTCCGTCAGGTCCTCGGGGCCGGAGCCCACCGGGATCGCCAGGTCGACGTACCGCCACTCCACGTCCTCCTGGTGGGTGTTGGAGACGACCACGTACACCGTCCCCACGGACGGCCTTCCGTCGGAGGACGCCTGGAGGGACGTCGGGTCGGTGAGGATCTCGTAGTGCAGGAGAGACGGCACGGCGGGGACTCCCTACCTCGGATGTGCACACGGTGCGGATGCCAACGGCCCTACTGACAGTAGGAGTTCGCGGCCCACACCGACCTGGCGAACCCGAAGGCCTGGCCCGAACCGCACCTCCTCTGGCCGACCGCCACCCCTTCCGGCCGGCCGGGGTGGCAGACTCGGCCCATGAGCGATCACCTGCCCGAGCCGGACACCCAACTCTCCGACCCCACCGAGCTGTTGCTCGGCTACCTGGACTACTACCGGTCCGCCGTCGACGCCAAGTTCGCCGGCCTGCCGGAGGCGGAGCTGCGCGCCTCCCTGCTCCCCTCCGGCTGGAGCGCGCTGGAACTGCTCAAGCACCTGGCGCACATGGAGCAGCGCTGGATCCGCTGGGCCTTCCAGGGCGAGCGGCTCGCCGCCCCCTGGGGCGACCGCGGCCCGGACGACCGGTGGCAGGTCGGCCCGGAGGAGACCGTCCAGGGGCTGCTCGCCGCCCTGCACGCAGGCGGGGAGCACACCCGCAAGGTGGTCACGGGCACCCCGCTGGCCACCCACGCCACCCCGGGCGGCCGCTTCCCGGACGACGGGACGCCGCTGCCCACCCTGGGCTGGATCCTCTTCCACGTCCTCCAGGAGTACGCCCGCCACGCCGGCCACCTGGACGTCGTCCGCGAGCTGACCGACGGCCGCACCGGGGAGTAGCGGAACGGCCGGACGGCCACGGAGAGTTGGGCGAGGATGGCGGCATGGCAGACGAAACGATCACCACCGCCCGCGCCATCGCCGACCGCCACCTCGACCGGGTGGCCACCCAGGATCCGCTGGTGGCCGCCTGGTTGGGGCTCCACCCCGGGGACGACCGGCAGCCGGACCTCTCCCCGGAGGGCTTCGAGGAACGGGCCGACAGCGCCCGGCGCACCCTGGCCGCCCTGGCCGCGGCCCCCGCCCCCTCCACTCCTGCGGACCGCAACTGCGCGGGCCTCCTCCGGGACCGCCTCTCCGCCGAACTGGCGCTGCACGAAGCCGGCGAGAACTACCGTCAGCTCCGCAACATCGGCGCCCACGTCCACCAGGTGCGCGACGTCTTCACCTTCATGCCCACCGCCACCGAGGAGGACTGGGCCGTGGTGGCCGGCCGGCTGCGCACGCTGCCCGGCGCGCTCGACGGCTACCGCGCCACCCTCGGCGAGGGGATCTCCCGGGGCCTGCTCGCCGCACCCCGGCAGGCCGCCTCGGTGGTCGAGCAGCTCACCGCCTGGACCGGGGAGGCCACCGGCTCCGACGGCTGGTTCGCCGACTTCGTCGCACCGGCGCCGGAGCGGCTGGGCGAGGAGCTGACGGAGGCGGCCCGCGCGGCCACCGCAGCCGTCGCCGGGTTCCGCGACTGGCTGCGCGACACCTACGCGCCGGCCACCCTGGGCACGCCGGACGCCGTCGGCCGGGAGCGCTACCGCCTGGCGGTCCGTCACCACGCGGGCGCGGACCTCGACCTGGACGAGGCGTACGCCTGGGCCTGGGCGGAGTTCCACCGGACGGCCGCCGAGATGCGGGCCGAGGCCGCGCGGGTGCTGCCGGGCGCCGGGGTCCTGGAGGCGGTGGACCACCTGCACCGGCACGGCCACGCGGTCGAGGGCGAGGAGGCGATCCGGGAGTGGCTGCAGCAGGTGATGGAGGAGGCGGTCACGGCGCTGGACGGGACCCACTTCGACATCACCGGACCGCTGCGCCGGGTGGAGTCCCACCTGGCCCCGGCCGGCAGCGCCGCCGCCCCGTTCTACTCCGCACCCAGCCTGGACTTCAGCCGCCCGGGCCGGACCTACCTGCCCACCCTGGGCCGGACGGTCTTCCCGACCTGGCACCTCGTCACCACCTGGTACCACGAGGGCGTCCCGGGCCACCACCTCCAACTCGCCCGGTGGACCGAGCTGGCCGGCGAGCTGAGCCGCTACCAGACCACCTACGGGCGGGTGAGCGCCAACATCGAGGGCTGGGCGCTGTACGCGGAGCGGCTGATGGACGAGCTCGGCTTCTTCGAGGACCCGGCGCACCGGCTCGGATTCCTGGACGAGCAGATGCTGCGCACCATCCGGGTGATCATCGACATCGGCATGCACCTGGGCCTCACGATCCCCGCCGACTCGGGCTTCCACCCCGGCGAGCGGTGGACGCCGGAGCTGGCGACCGCGTTCATGGCCGCGCACAGCGGCACCCCGGCCGGGAAGCGGGACAGCGAGATCGTCCGCTACCTCGGCTGGCCCGGCCAGGCCATCGGCTACAAGCTCGGCGAGCGGGTCTGGCTCCGGGGCCGGGAGGAGGCCCGCCGCCGGCAGGGCGCGGCCTTCGACCTCAAGGCCTGGCACACCGCGGTGCTCTCCCAGGGCTCGCTCGGCCTGGACGACCTCGCGCAGCAGCTCGGCACCCTCTAGACCCGAACCGGCCAGCACCGGCCCGACCCGGCCAGAACCGCCCAGCACCGGACCGCCCCGCCGTCCGACCCGGCCCCCGTCGGACGGCGGGCCGGACCAGGACCAGGGGGTGACGTGGTCCACCAGGCCGGGTGCGAAAGTATGACGAAATGCACCGAAGAGACCGTCAGGAGACATCATGACCGAACCGGACCTGCCCCCGGTCACCGCGAGCCTGCCCGAGGCCGTGCGCGTGGCTCTGGCCGGAACCCCGGCCGGTGCCGCGACGGTCCGGCTGCCCGCCGGTCTGCCGGAGGTCGCCGTGGCCCAGCCGGAGCTGGACCGTCTCCTCACCGTCCTCGTCGAGCAGGCGCTGCGCCGCAACCCGCCGTGGGCGAAGGCCTCCGTCACCGCCTACCGGACCGGAGCGGGCGAGACCGAGGTCCGGATCGCCGACGGCGGCCCGGCCGTCCCGGACGAGGCGATGTACTGGGCCTTCGCCCAGGGCCACCTCCGGGACGCCGGCTGGGCGGCCCTGCGCGAGACCCCCGGCCTGCGCTTCGCCGTCGAGAACACCGGCGCCGGCCGCACGGTGGTGCTCACCCTCCCCCTCGTGGCGGTCACGGTCTGACCGACCCGCCCGCCGCGAGGTCCACGAACAGTGCCGCCGACCAGCCGAAGCCGCTGGTGGCGCGGGGGGCGCGGGCGCCGGTCAGCGGGTTCCAGTACTCGTAGAGGCCGCCCGCGTCCCGGACCATGGCCAGGGTGCGGTGGCGCAGCTCCGCCGCCGTCCCGGCGAAGCCGGAGCGCTCCAGCCCCTCCGCCAGCAGGTAGTTGACGTTCAGCCAGACCGGTCCGCGCCACATCGCGTCGGGGTCGAAGGCCGGGTCGTCGAAGGCCACGGTGGGCACGGGGTACCGGCCCCAGTAGGAGGGCGAGCGCAGGGTCCGTTCCAGCTGCGCCGCCACCGCCCCCGGGAGCCGCCCGGTGAAGAGCGGCATCAGGTCGAGCGCGGTGCGCACCCGTACCGGCGCCCCGTCGGACAGGGTGCGGAAGCCGCTGCCGTCCCAGCGCCTGGCGAGCATCGACTCCAGGTGCGCGGAGGCCCGTTCGCGCCAGCGGGCGGCCTCCCCGGCCAGGCCGATCGCCTCGGCGATGTCGGCCAGCCGGTCGGCCTGGTGGATCAGGTAGGAGTTGAGGTCCGGGGGCTCGGCGCGCGGGCCGTAGTCCCAGACGGGGCTGTCGTCGAGGCCGGAGGAGTACGGGTGGAGGTACTCGGGCAGGCCGTCACCGTCCGGGTCCGAGGCGGTGAACCACCACTCGTGGGCGCGGACCAGCTTGGGGTAGACCTCGGCGAGGAACTCCCGGTCCGGGTCGGCCCGGTGGACCTTCCAGACCGCCCAGGCGGTGAGCGGGGGCTTGGTCACCGGCACCGGGCCGGCCGGCATCCCCGTTCCGTTGGCCCGGCCGACGTGCTCGCCCAACCGGGCCAGGTCGGACCGGGGCAGGTCCGTGGTCTCCGCCAGGACGCCGAAGTCGTGCACCACGTCGGGCAGTTGACCATCCGGCAACTGATGGTCGAGGAGCAGCAGGATCTGGTCCCGGGCCAGCGCCGGCGAGGCGTGCCGGAGGGCGACGGCGTGGAAGAGCGCGTCCCAGTTCCACACGCCCAGGTAGCCGTACTTGGAGGGGACCAGCCCCTCCCGGCCGCCGATCGGGAGCAGGTTGACGGCCAGCGTCCACCAGGCCATCCGGGTCCGCTCCGCCAACTCCTCCGGCACCTCGGGCATCAGCGCGAACCAGTCCGCCCAGCGCCGCCCGGCCGCCACCCGGACCCGGTCGGCCGCCCACTCCCCCTCCGGGCCCACCAGGACGTGGCACCCGGTCAGTTCGACCGAGCGCGCCGTCCCCCCGGGCAGCCGCCAGGAGGCCGACCCGCCCTGCCCGGCGAGCACCAGGGTGGACGGATCGGCGAACAGCAGCTCCGCCCCGCCCTCGAACCGCACCGCCACCGGGTCCGCCGAGACCACGGGCAGCGCCCGCCCCCCGGCGTCCCGGACCACCAGCCGGGACAGCTCCACGGCCAGCGGCGCCTCGTACTCGGCCCGGGCCACCCTCAGCCCGTCCTCCCCCGCGAGCACCAGCAGCCGCGAGCCCCGTTCGGTGAACGGCCGCTCCACCAGGTCCAGTTCCACGTACACGCTCAGCGCCCCCCGAGGCCGGACTCGGCCATGCTGTTGAGGATCTTGCGCTGACCGATCAGGAAGGCGATCAGCATCGGCAGCACCGTCATCGCCGACAGCGCGGCGGTCAGCCCGTAGTCCAGGCCGCCCTTGGCGGAGTTGAAGGAGTCCAACAGCAGCGGGACGGTGAAGAGTTCGGGGCTGTTGAGGAAGATCAGCGGGAAGAAGTAGCTGTTCCAGCTGCCCAGGAAGACGATGATGCCCAGCGTCCAGAGCCCCGGCCGGATGTTGGGCAGGATGATCCGCCAGAAGATGGTCCACCGGCCCGCCCCGTCGATCCGGGCGGCGTCCTCCAGCTCGACCGGGACGGCCCGGATGAACTGCCGCAGCAGGAACACCGCGAACGGGTTGGCGATCGCCGGCAGGATCAACGCCAGGTGGGAGTCGATGAGCTGGAGCTTGGCCAGCATGATGTAGAGCGGCACCACGATGACCTGGGAGGGCACCATCTGGGTGGCCAGGAAGAGCCCGAAGACCGGGCCCGAGCCGCGGAACGGGATCCGGGCGAAGGCGTAGGCCGCCATGGCGCCGGTGAGCAGGGTGGCCACCACGGTCACGGCCGCGATGTACATGCTGTTCCAGTAGGCCTGGCCGAGCGGGACGGCCCGCAGCACGTCGGCGTAGTTCTCCGGCCGCCACGGGTCGGGCAGCCAGGCCAGCGGCTCGTTGATCATCTGCTGCACCCCCTTGAAGGAGGTGAGCAGCATCCAGACGAACGGGAAGATCATCAGCAGGCCGCCGAGGGTGAGGCCCACGTGCAGCAGCACCTGCTTGCGGAAGCGGAGGGTCGTCATCGCGGCCTCACGACTCGTAGTGGACGAAGCGCTTCTGCGCCTTGAACTGGAGGGCCGTCACCAGCAGCGTCAGCACCAGCAGGAGCAGCGCCGCCGCGCTGGAGAGCCCGAAGTGGAACTCCCGGAAGCCCTGTTGGTAGACCTTGTAGACGATGGTCTGGGCGCCCTCGTTGTGGTCCGGGTTCACCAGCACGTAGACCAGGTCGAAGGCCTGGAAGGAGCTGATCACCGAGACCACGACCGTGAAGAAGACGGTCGGCGAGAGCAGCGGCAGGGTGACGGAGCGCAGGGTCTGCCAGGGGCCTGCGCCGTCGATCCGGGCCGCCTCCAGCAGGTTGGCGGGGATGGTGGCGAGCCCGGCCAGGAAGATCACCACGTTCAGCCCCAGCGAGGACCAGACCGTCACCACCGCGATGGCGGGGACCACCCAGACCGGGTCCTCCAACCAGTTCGGCAGGGTGACCCCGAGCAGCTGGTGCGCGGTGCCGTTCAGGATGCCGTCGGTGCCGCTGCCCAGGATGATCTGCCACAGCACCGAGACGGCGACCGAACTGGTCACCACCGGAAGGAAGTAGACCACCCGGTAGACCGTCCGGCCGCGCACCCCGTGCAGGGCGAGCGCCAGCAGCAGCGCCAGCACCAACCCGCCCGGCACGGTGATCAGGCCGATCTTGACGGTGTTCCAGACCGCCTTGCCGAAGTACGGATCGGTGAGCAGAGCACCGTAGTTGTCGAAGCCGACCCAGCTCGCGTCGCCCAGCCCGTTCCAGTCCAGGAAGGAGAGCACCACGGCGAAGCCCAGCGGACCGACCAGGAAGACCAGCAGGCCCAGGAGTTGGGGCCCCAGGAAGAGCAGGGCCCACCGGCGGTCCCGCCGCCGCCAGAGCGGCTCGCGGCCGCTGCCGGCGTCGGCGCGGCGGGACCGGTCCCGTGCGGGTGCCTCGGCGACGGCACTCACCCTTGCTTGCCCTTCATGCCGTCGACCAGGGTCTGCAGCTCGGTGAGCCCCTGGTCCAGGCCCACCTTGCCCTCCCAGACCTTCATCAGCTGGTCGTTGATGGCCTTGGTCAGACCCGGAACGGCCACCTCCTCGGGGTAGTTGGCGAAGCCGTTGTCCCGGGCGTCCAGGAAGGTCTTCACGTGGGCGGGGTAGTTCCCCTCCGTCACCAGCTCGTCCGCGCCCTTGACCGAGGGGACGGCGGTGCCGCCCTTGAGCCGCAGCGCCTGTCCCTCCTTGGAGACGAACTCGGTGAGGAAGGTGAACGCCTCCTTCGGGTGCGCGCTGTCCTTGTTCACGGCCAGGTAGGAGGCCGCCACCGCGCTCGGGATCGGCTTCCCGTCCACCGAGGGGAACGGCACGATGTCGTAGTTGGCCAGGTCGCCGCCCTTCTTGACGCTCTCGGCCACCCAGCGCCCGCCCGCGTAGAAGCCGGCCTTGTGCTTGACGAACTGGGTGCCCGGGCCGTTGCCCTCCGGCAGCAGGTCGGCCGAGGCGAAGGTCTTGTCCTTGTACCCGTCGGCCAGCACCTTGAAGGCCTGACGGGCCTTCGGGTCGCTCGGCGCGACGAACTTCCCGCCGTCCCAGACCTTGCCGCCGAACCCGTTCACCAGGCTGTAGGTGGAGCCGTACCAGTTCCAGAAGATCGAGCCGTACTTGTCCGCCGCCTTGAGCTTGGCGTTCATGTCGAGGTAGGTGGCCATGGTCCACTTCCCGGCCTGGCTGAGCGCCGCCGGGTCCTCGGTGATGCCGGCCTCGGCCAGCGCCTTCTTGTCGTACCAGAGCACCTCGGGGTTGGTGTCGTTGGGCACGCCGTAGGTGACGCCGCCCTTCTTCGCCCCGCCGTAGATGCCCTCGAAGAAGTCAGACGGCTTGCTCCTGCTGTCCGGCCCGGCCAACTGCTGGTCCAGCGGGGCGAGTACGCCGTCCGCGACCAGCTTGCCGATGAAGTCGTCGCCGACGTAGAAGACGTCGGGGGCGGTCTTGGAGGTGAGCTGGGTGAGCAGCTTGGGGTTGTAGTCCTCGTAGGAGGCGACCGGCTCGAACTTGAGGGTGATGTTCGGGTGCTTCTTGGTGAAGTCGTCGGTGAAGGCCTTGAAGACGTCCAGGTCCTCGGCCGAACCCCAGGTGGACCAGCGGATGGTGACCTTGCCGTCCTTGGAGTCGGAGGATCCCAGGGCGCCCGAGCCGCCGGAGCCGCTGCACGCGGACACGGTGAGCGCGGTGGTGACGGCGATGGCGAGCAGTGCGGTTCTTCTGCTGAACACGGACATCGGTGCTCCCGATCGTGGGGGGGGTGTTGAGGGTGGGTGGAGCGAGGTTCAGGCGAGGCCGCCGCCGTCCACCAGGAGGGCGGAGCCGGTCATGTAGCTGCTGGCGTCACTGGCCAGGAAGAGCACCGCGTTGGCGATCTCCTCGGGCGTCCCGGCCCGGCCCATCGGGCGGTCGTGCGCGTCCTTCTCGAACACCGCCCACTCCTCCTGGAGCTGGCGGGCCTCCTCGCGCAGCATCGGGGTCTCGGTGTCGCCGGGGTTGACCGAGTTGACCCGGATGCCCGCCGCCGCGTGGTCGATCGCCAGAGCGCGCGTCATGTTGACCACGGCGGCCTTGGAGGCGCAGTAGACCAGCGCCTGGGCGCCGCCCTTCATGCCCCAGCCCGAGCCGGTGTTGACGATGGAGCCGCCCTCGGTCATGGCCGGGATGGCGAAGCGGCACATCAGGTAGACCGAGCGGACGTTGACCGCCATCACCAGGTCCCAGTCGTCCACGCCGATCTCCAGCGCGGTCTGGCGGCGGGTGATCCCGGCGTTGTTGAAGAGCACGTGCAGCCCGCCGTAGGTCTCCACCGCGATGGTGACGACCCGTCGGCAGTCGGTCTCCGAGGAGACGTCGGCCCGCACCGCGGTGGCCCGGCCGCCGGCCGCCTCGATCTCGCGGACCACCGCGGTGGCGTCCGCCAGGTCGGCGATCACCACGGCGGCGCCCTCGGCGGCGAACAGCTTGGCGGTGGCCCGCCCGATCCCGGAGGCCCCACCGGTGACGATCGCGACCTTGTTCTGCAGGGTGTTCATAGGTCCTCACTTGCTGACTGGATGCGGTACACCACGGATTCGCGGTGTCCGGTGACCACCCGGGCCGGGCCGCTGAGCGCGGCGTCGGCCAGCGGGTCCCCGCTGTCGACGAGCAGCGGGCGGCCGCCGAGCGCGGCGAGCTTCTGCTGGGTGGCGAGCACGGTGATCCCGGCCAGCCGCTCCAGCACCCGCGGGCTGAACTGCTGGTTGCCCCGCCCGATCACGAAGCCCTGCCCCCCGATGACGGAGAGCACCGCGTACGTGACCTGTGACATGGCATGGGTGAGCAAGGTCTGCTCGGTGACGTCCGGGGCGAGCAACTCCCCGTCCCGGACCAGGTCCACGCCCAGGGGCGTGAGCTCCAGGCCCAGTTGACGCCCCACCTCCAGGGTGGTGGCGCCCGGCCCGAGGGCGTACGAGACCCCCGGCGCCATCGTCTCCACCGCCGCCCGGGCCACCGACTCCACCGAACCGGGCGGCGCGGCGGAGGAGCCGGTCTTGCGCCCGCTGAGCCTGGCCCGGGCGGCGGGCACCCGGAGCGTCCCGTACAGCCGGGCCCCGACCCGGCCGGCCCGGTGGGCCTCCTCGTCCAGGTCGACCACCTCGGCCTCCAGCGTGCGCCCGTCGTACCCGGCCGCCGTTACCCCGGCGGCGAACGGGCTGACGGCGAAGCAGCCGGAGTACACCTTCACCCCGGCCGGGACGCCGAGCACCGCCCCGACGGGCCCGGCGTCCAGCACGTCCCGGGCGGTGCCGTCCCCGCCCGCGAAGAGCAGCAGGTCCGCCCCGGCCAGGGCGGCCACCGCCGCTCGGGTGTCCGCCGCGCCGGTCAACTCGCCTACCTCGAACGCCACTTCGTACGGAACCCCGGCAGCCCGGGCACTCTCCTCCCCCATCGCGCCGGCCGCCGTGCGGACCAGCACGCCCGGCCGCCTCGCGTGCAGCGCCCGCAGCGCGGCCGCCGCCCGCTCCCCGGCCCGGGGCACCGCCCCCAGCGCCAGCGCCCTGGCCTGCACCCCGGCGCCGTCGCTGCCCTTGAGCGCGACCGCGCCGCCGAGCCCGGCCACCGGGTTGACCACCAGGCCGACGATCACCGCCGGTGCTTCCGCCGGTAGGCGCGCCAGGTCGGGGCCCACTGCTCCGGGTCGTCCAGGCAGCTGCCGTCGATCCGGTGCACGGTCTGCCGGTAGGGCGCCCCCTTGACGAACTCCGGGTCGGTGCGCGCCTCTTCGGCCACGTGGGCGAGCACGGCGGCGTACTCGTCCAGGTCCTCCCGGGAGTACGACTCGGTGGGCTCCAGGGTGAACGGCTCGGGCACCACGTAGGGGTGGTGGCTGGTCCAGTAGTGCAGCCCGAAGTCGGCGGCCCGGATGCCGATCTCCTCGGAGTGCACGCCGGTCTCCTCCGCCAGCGCCTGCCAGGAGTAGCGGACCTGCTCGACCCGGCGCCGCTCGGGCCACGGGACGGAGGCGCCGGGGATCTGCTTCACCTTGTGCAGAAGGTAGTTGTTGTTGAGCACCGCGGTCTCGGCCACCTCGCGCAGGCCCTCGGCGCCCAGCGCCATCACCCAGGCGTAGGCCCGCACCACGTTGGGCGTCACGCCGAGGAAGGGCCGGATCTTGCCGACGCTGCTCTCCGGGGTGGTGAGCCGGTACTCCTCGCCGACCCGGTCGACGACCGGTCCCGGGAGGAAGGGCACCAGCGCCTCGGACACCCCGCAGGCACCGGCCGCCGGGCCGCCGCAGGCGTGCGGGGTGGAGAAGGTCTTGTGCAGGTTGAAGTGGCAGAGGTCGAAGCCGGCCTCCCGGGCCCGGGTGATGCCCAGGATGCCGTTGGCGTTGGCCTGGTCGTAACAGGCCAACCCCCCTGCCGCGTGCACGAGTTCGACGAACTCGCGGATCTTCGGGTTGAAGATCCCGGTGTCCTCGGGGTTGGTGATCAGCAGCGCGGCGGTGCGCGGGCCGACGGCTGCGCGCAGCGACTCGATGTCCGGGTAGCCGTCGGCGTCCGGCATCAGGGTGATCACCTCGTACCCGGCCACCTTGGCGCAGGCCGCGTTCGAGGGGTGCGAGAACATGGTGGTGATCACCTGGTCCCGCTGCCCCGCCTCGCCCCGGGAGGCGTGGTAGGCGCGGATCATCGCGATGTTGGCGTAGATCGCCGCCGATCCGGCCCCGGGCTGCAGCGAGACCCGGGCCATGCCCGAGACCTCCTTGAGGATCTGCTCCAGCCGCCAGTACACCTCCAGCACGCCCTGCACCGTGGACTCCGGCTGGAGCGGGTGCAGTTCGGCCACCTTCGGGTCCCGTACGAAGGTGTCGTTCACCTTCGGGCTGTACTTCATGGTGCAGGTGCCCTGGCCCACGTCGATGTTGAAGTCGGCGCCCAGGGTCTCCTGGGAGAGCCGGAACCAGTGCCGGACCACCTGGTTCTGCGAGAGCTCCGGCAGCGCGGGCGGGGTCTCGCGCCGTACGCCGTCCGGGAGTTCGACCAGCGGCGCACCGGGTGCGGGCACACCGATGCCGCGCCGGCCGGGCCGGGACAGCTCGAAGACGATCTCCTCGTCCCAGCGCGCCTGGTGGAAGCGGCGCAGTGCGGGCTTGGGCGCCACCGGGAGGGAGGCGAAGGACTCTCCGTGCGAGCTCACCGGGTACCTCCGGAGGTGGCCAGGGCGTCCTTGACGGCCGCCGCGAGGATGTCGATGTCGGCGATGGCGTGCCGCTCGGTGACGCAGACCAGCAGCTCGCGCGGCCCGAGCCGGACACCGCCGAGGACGCCCCGCTCCAGCAGCGCGGCCAGCAGCGCGTCGGCGTCCGGCACCTCGATCGCGAACTCCCGGAAGTGGATGGCCTCCTGGTGCCGCACCACGGCCCCGGCACCGGCCAGCGCGGTCATCGCGTACCGGGTGCGGGCCAGCACCGTCTCGCCCAGCTCGCGCATCCCCTGCGGGCCCATCAGCGCCAGGTAGACCCCGGCGGTGATGCCCCAGAGCGCGGCGGCGGTGCCGACCCACTCCTTGCCCTCCTCGCGCAGCGCGAAGGAGGTGCGGTCGTAGAAGACGTCGCCGAAGCCGTACTCGCCCTCCACCGCCGTCGGCGCGATGCCGAACAGGCGGGACGGGTACTCGGCCACCAGCCGCTGCTCGTCCCCGCTGGCGATGAAGCCGGCCTGGCCGCCGCCGTACTGCTGGTGCATGCCCAGCGACTGGATGTCCCCGCAGACCAGGTCGGCCCCGTAGCTCGCGGGCGGGGCCAGCACACCGAGCGAGACCGGGTCGGTGCCGACCACCAGCAGCGCACCCACCGCGTGGGCCTGCTCGGCGAGTTGACGGCCCTTGGTCTCCACCACGCCGTAGACGTTCGGGGTCTCCAGGTAGAGCGCCGCGAAGCTCTCGTCGAGGGTGAGCTCCCCGAGCTCGCCGGAGTCGGCGACCGGGGCGAGCACCACGTCAAGGTCGGGCGCCAGGTAGTCGCGGATCTTGGCCAGCTTGTCGGCGGCCACCGCACCGCTGACCAGCACCCGGCGCCGCCCGGTGTAGCGCGCGGCCATCCGCAGCGCCGTCCCGGCGGCCTGGTAGCCGTCGTAGGTGGGGACGTTGACCACGTCCATCTCCAGCAGCTCGGCCATCAGCGAGACGTACTCGAAGAGGGCCTGGAAGCGGCCGTGGTCCTCGTAGGGCTCGCCCGCGTAGGCGGTGAGGAACTCGCCGCGGCCGTTCACCTCGTCGCAGACCGCGGGGACGTGGTGCGGGTAGCAGCCGTGGCCGAGGAAGCTCAGCAGCTCGGTGGTGTCGGCGTTGCGGGCCAGCAGGCCGCGGACGTGCCGCGCCAGGCCCTGCTCGTCGGCGAAGGGCTCGGGCAGATCCAGCGGGCGGGCGAGCCGCAGCTCGGCGGGGATGTCGCCGTAGAACTCGGCCACGTCGGCGGCGCCGATCTCGGCGAGCATCGCCGCCCGGGCCTCGGGCCCGGCGTTGGGTATGTAGGGGTGACTCATGGGATGGCTCATGGGGTGGCTCATCTCGCTCCTCAAGAGTGCTTGAGCACCACGGCGTCGTGCGCCGCGATGACGACGGTTCCGCTCAGCTGACGCCCGGTCAGCAGGTCGACGCCGTCGGTGGGCAGGCTCACGGTGGCCGGCTCGGCCCCGTGGTTGAGCAGGAACAGGTGGCCGTCGCGGCGGCAGAGTTCGACGCCCTCGGGCAACTCGGTGCCGGTGACCCCGGCGGCGGCCAGCACCGCGTCGAGGAAGGGCGCCGGGTCCTCCGGCAGGCAGCTCAGGTAGGTGGCGGTGCCGTTCCGGGTGACGGCCGGGCGGCCGTCCAGCGGGCCGCCCCGGTAGTGGGCGAGCACCTCGGCGCCCTCGGTCTCCAGCCACTCGGTCCAGGTCGAGGCGGTGAGCCCTCGGCCGTCGGCGGTCTCGACGCGCTGGACCTCACCGTCCGGCAGCGGCCAGAACTCCTCCACCCGCACCGCGAGCAGCTCCCGCAGCGGCCCGGGCGCCCCGCCCGGGTGCACCTGGTCGTCCGCGTCCACCACGCCGCTGAACGGGCCGATCACCAACTGGCCCCGGAACGACGCCAGGTTGGCGGCCTGCTCCTCCGTGCAGAGGTAGAGGTTGGGCGCGATGACCACCCGGTAGCCGTTCAGGTCCCGCCCCGGCGGGGTGAGGTCCACCGCGATGCCCCGGGCGTGCAGCGGCGCGTACCAGGCCAGCAGCAGCTGATGCAGCTTCAGCCGGTTCGACGGCAGCGACTCCGGGGCCTCCAGGCCCCACCAGCTGTCCCAGTCCAGCACCAGCGCGACCTCGGCCCGGGTCTCCGTGCCGGCCACCCCGGCGAGGCGCCGCACGTCCGCGCCGAGCGCCACCGTCTCCCGCCACTGCCGGGTACCGGTGCCGCCGTGCGGCAGCATCGCCGAGTGGAACTTCTCCGGGCCGTACCTGGCCTGGCGCCACTGGAAGAACATCACCCCGTCCGAACCGTGCGCCAGCGCCTGCAGGCTGTGCAGCCGCATCACGCCCGGCGCCTTCGGCACGTTGACCTCGCGCCAACTCACCGCGCCGGGCGCCGACTCCAGCAGCAGCCAGGGCTGCCGCTTGAGCGAGCGCATCAGGTCGTAGCTGAGCGCGACCTTGACGTGCGCCCTCGGGTCGGCCGGGTCCGGGTAGGCGTCGTCGGTGACCACGTCCTCGGCCGCCGCCCACTTCCAGTAGTCCAGGTCGCGCAGCACGCTCATGAAGTTGGTGGTCACCGGGACGTCCGGGGTGACCTCCTTGAGCACCGCGCGCTCGGCCTCGAAGCAGGCCAGCAGCGCGTCGCTGGAGAACCGCCGCCAGTCCAGCAGCTGGGCCGGGTTGACCGGGCCCGGCGCCTTGCGAGGCGGCTCCAGCTGACCCCAGTCGGTGTAGTGCTGTCCCCAACAGGACGTACCCCAGGCTGCGTTGAGCCCGTCCAGGGTGGTGTACCGGGCGCGCAGCCAGCTCCGGAAGTCACGGGCGGACTCCTCGCAGAAGCACTCGGCGGTGTGGTCGGCGTACTCGTTCCCGACGTGCCACATCACCAGCGCGGGGTGGTCCGCGTACCGCTCCGCCACCGCCCGGGCCAGCCGGACGGCGGCCGCCCGGAAGACCGGCGAGGAGGGGCAGTACCCCTGCCGGGACCCGAACTCCAAGCGGGTGCCGGCCGCGTCCTGCGGCCGCACCTCGGGATGGAGCCGGACCAGCCAGGGCGGCGGGGTGGCGGTCGCGGTGGCCAGGTCGGCCGCGACGCCGTGCTCGTGCAGCAGGTCGAGCACCCGGTCCAGCCAGCCGAACTCGTAGACGCCAGGCGCCGGTTCGAGGCGCGACCAGGAGAAGACGGCGACGGTGGCCACGTTCACCCCCGCCTCGGCCATCAGCCGGACGTCCTCCTCCCAGACCTCCTCGGGCCACTGCTCGGGGTTGTAGTCGCCCCCGTAGAGCAGCCCCGGGACACGCGTCAGGCCCATGGATCCGACTCCCCCTCCGGCCATCCGAATTTTGTATTCAGAATACTTAGTTCAGTACTCTGCATTCGGTCAAGGGCTATGCTGAGATCCGACCGACAGGAGGCACGATGGCGATCGAACGCCGTCCGCTGCGCGAGCAGATCCGCGACGAACTGATGGAGCGGCTGACCCGTGGTGAGTTCGCCGCCGGCACCGACGTCAACGAGGCCGTCCTGGCAGCCGAGTTGGGGGTGAGCCGGACCCCGCTGCGGGAGGCCCTGATCACCCTCGCCGGTGAGGGCGTACTGGAGAGCAACCAGGGCCGCGGCTTCCGCTTCGCCCCGGTCAGCCGCCGCGAGTTCCGCGAACTGGTCGCCATCGTCGCCGCGTTGGAGTCCCTGGCACTGGAGTCCTCCGCCCCCGACTACCTCGCCGCGACCGCCCCGCGCCTGCTGGAGCTCGCCCAGGGCTTCCCCGACGCGATGGCCGAGCACGCCGTGGTCGACCGCCTCGACGACGAGTGGCACGGCCTGCTCCTCGGCGGCTGCCCCAACGGCCGCCTGCTCGACCTGCTCTCCCGCGTCAAGGCCGGCATGCGCCGCTACGAGAACCTCGTCATCCCCGAGGACCAGCCCGTCGCCCGCCAGTCCGAGGAGCACTGCGAGATCGCCCGCCGCCTCCTCGACGGCGACCTCCCCGCCGCCACCACCGCCCTGCGCGCCAACTGGGTCAACGGCATGGAGCGCATGCTCGCCCACATCCCCGAGGACTGACCGCCGCCCCGCCCCACCGCCCCCGCGCCGCGGCCACCCAGAAAACTCCGGCGGGCCACGGAACTTTCCTCCGAGCCGCCTGGGGGAGACGGTGCCGCACTAGGGTGGGCGCCCGTGCCGGTGCGGTCCGGACCAGGGAGGATGCCGTGCGCCCAGGCAAGTCCGTCGAGACCCCCACGCCACTCGTCGGACGGGAGGAGCTGTTCGCCGAGCTGACCGCCGCGCTGGCCGATCCACCCGGGATCGTGGTGCTGACCGGACCGGCCGGGGCCGGGCGGAGCGCGGTGGTGGGCGAGCTGGCCCGGCGGCCGCTGCCCGGCGGGCGGCCGGTGCTGACCGGCCGGTGCGGCGGGGGCGGTCGGGGCTTCCCGCTCGGGGCGGTGGTGGACGCGCTCGCCCCCGCCGCCGAGCTGCTGCTCGGAGCCGCCCTGCCGCCGGTGACCGGGGCACTGCACGGCCTGCTGCCGGAGCTCTCCGGACAGCTTCCCCCTCCCCCGCCCTCCGCCGAACTCCACCTGGTGTTCCGGGGGTTGACCGCCCTGCTGGCCGAGCTCCGACCCGTCCTGGTGATCGAGGACCTGCACGCCGCCGACCCCCTGACGGTCCGTCTGCTCCGCCACCTGGCGGCCCGCCCGCCCGCCACCACCCGTCTGGTGCTGACCAGCCGCCGCTCCCCCGCCGCCGAACTGATCCTGGCCGGCATCCTCGCCGACGCCCGCTGCCCGGTCACCGAACTGCCCGTCGAGCCGCTCACCCCCGCCCAACTCGCCCTGCTGCCGGGCCACTCCGGCGCCCCGCTCGCCGAGGTGCTGCGCCGGACCGCCGGACTTCCCGGCCTGGCCACCGCCCTGCTGGCCGGTCCACCAGCCGCACTGCCCGACTCGCTCCCCCCGGCCGCCCGCCGCGAGCTGCTCGGCCGCTTCTCCGAACTGACACCTACCGCGCAGCAGTTGGTACGGGCGGCGGCCGTCCTCGACTCCCCCGTCACCGCCCCCACGCTGGCCGCCGTCGCCGGGCTCACCCCCGCCGAGTCCGCTGCCGCCCTGCCGCTCGCCACCGAGGCCGGACTGCTGGCCGACCACCCCGACGGCACCGTCGCCCCCGCCCACCCACTGGCCCGGACCGCCGCCGCCGAACTCACCGCCCCGGAGCACCGCCGCCGGCTCCACCTGCGCGCCGCCCGCCGGCTCCGCACCGGCCCCGACCGCGCCCCGCTGGCCGAACTCGCCCGCCACCACCGGCTGGCCGCCTCCCCGCAGTGGCCCCAGTACGCCGAAGCCGCGGCCGACGAGGCCGCCAGGGCCGGGCGCGGAGCGGAGGCCGTCGAACTGCTCGACGCGGCGGCCCGCGCCGCCACCGGCGGGCGGCGGGCCCGGCTGGCCCTCAAGCTCAGCCGGGCCGCCCTCACCGGGCGCCCGGGCCCGGGGACGGTCCCGTTCCTGCACGAGGTGCTGGCCGAGCAGCCCGCGCCCACCGCCCTCCGGGGCGAACTGCGGCTCAACACCGGCATGCTGCTGCGCAACCAGGCCGGGGCCGGGGTCGCCGGGCGGGAGGAGATCGCCGAGGCGATCCCCGACCTGACCGGGCGGCCCGAGCTGGCCGCCCGGGCGATGTCGGCGCTGGCGATCCCCTCGGTGAGCGGCTGGCCGTTCCGCCGCCACCTCCAATGGCTCGACCGCTCCCAGGAGTTGGCCACCGCCATCGGCGACGCCGACACCCGGATCGCGGTCCAGGCCAACCGGGTCAGCACCCTGATGTTCATCGCCGATCCGGCGGCCTGGACCGCCGTCCAGGAGCTGCCCGCCGAAGCGGCCTCCCCCGCCGCCCGCCTCCACCTCACCCGGGCCAACGCCAACCTGGCGCACGCCTGCGTGGTTCTCGGCCATCCGCACGCCGCCGCCCGCTTCCTGGCCCGGGTCGACGAGCTGCTCGCCGAGGGCGCCGACAGCCCCTACTACCGCGGTCTCGCCCACACCGCCCGGCTCCTCCTCGACTGGACCGGCGGCCGCTGGGAAGACCTCGACGCCCGGGCCGCCGCCGCGGCCGCGGACTACGCCGACCTCCCCGACCTGGCCGCCGAGGCCACCCTGCTGCGCGGCCTGCACGCCTTGGCCGCCGGCCGCACCGGCACCGCCCGGCAGTACCTGACCCAGGCCCAGCACACCGTCCGTCAGGACACCGGCATGGTCACCGCCGCCTCCGCCGGAGCCCTGGCCCGCCTCGAACTGGCCGCCGGCCGACCCTCCCGTGCCTGGGCGCACACCCGCCCCGCCCTCGACGCGCTGCGCCGGATCGAGGCCTGGGTCTGGGCCTCGGAGCTCGTCCCCGCCGCCGTCCAGTCCCTCGCCGCCCTCGGCGACCTCCCGGCCGCCCGTGCCCTGACCGCCGAGTTCACCGCCGGACTCGCCGACCGCGACGCCCCCGGCGCCCGGGCCGCCCTCGCCACCTGCCGCGCACTGCTCCCCGCCTCCCCCGAGCCGGGCACCGACCACGGCACCGAGCCCGAGCCCGGCGCCGAGCCCGGCACCGACCCCTGGACCGAGGCCGAGCACGCCTGGGCCGCCGCCGACCGCCCCTACGAGCAGGCCCGCGCCCGCCTCGCCCGCGGCCGCCGCTCGCTGACCACCGGTCAGGACGCCGCCCCCGACCTGCTCGCCGCCCTCGACCGCTTCACCGCCCTCGGCGCCACCTGGGACACCACCCTCATCCGCACCCTGCTCCGCGACCACGGCATCACCCCGCCGACCCGCGGCGGCCGCCGACCCTACGGCGACACCCTCTCCCCCCGTGAGCGCGAGATCGCCGAACTCGCCGCCACCGGCCTGCGCAACGCCGAGATCGCCGAACGCCTCGTCCTCTCCCACCGCACCGTCGAACACCACGTCGCCAACGCCATGCGCAAGCTCTCGGTCCCCTCCCGCGCCGCGCTGGCCCCGGCGCTCACCGCCGAGGGGTGACGCGGGCCCTTCCGCACCCTATAGTCGTAGACGAGTACTCGTAGACGACTATGGAGCTGTGGTGAAGCGGCGCAAGGTTTCCAACCTCCTGGGGCTGGCGGTGCTCTCGACGCTGCTCGAACGGCCGATGCACCCCTACGAGGTGGCCACGGTGCTGCGCTCGCGGGAGAAGGAGGCCGACATGGACATCAAGATCGGCTCCCTCTACACCGTGGTGAACAACCTCGCCCGGCACGGCTTCATCGAGGCCGCGGCGTCCGGCCGGGAGGGCGCCCTGCCCGAGCGGACGGTCTACCGGATCACCGGCGCCGGACGCGATGAACTGGTCGACTGGGTACGGGAGTTGATCTCCACCCCGGAGCCGGAGCCCCGGCGCTTCAAGGCCGGCCTGTCGGTCTTCGCGGTGCTGGGCCCCGACCAGGCGGTGGACCTGCTCCGGGAGCGCCTGACGGCGCTGGAGCGGGGCACCGAGGCGCTGCGCGCGGCCCTGGCCGAGCACTCCGCCTTCGTGCCGCGGCTGTTCCTGGTCGAGGACGAGTACGAGATCGCCATGCGCGAGGCCGAGCAGGCGTGGGTCCGCGCACTGCTCCAGGAGTTGACGTCCGGTTCGTTCCCCGGCCTGGCCGAGTGGAGGGCCTGGGAGACCGGATGAGCAAGTGGGCCCGGCGCGGTGTTGCAGCACCGCGCCGAGCCCGTCGTATCCCGAGACCGCCCACCTGGGTGGGAGAGACCGGCCGCGAGACGGCAACGGCAACACTAGCCGGACTCTCCACCAGGGCGGTACACCACGCCCCGGCGCGCACGACCGCCGAGGGCGCCGTCCGCTTGGAGAGAAGGCAGACATGAGCAAGGTACGGAGCGCGCTGGTCATCGGCGGCGGCATCGCCGGCCCGGTGACGGCGATGGCGCTGCGCAAGGCCGGCATCGACGCGACCGTGTACGAGGCCTACCCGACCCCCACCGAGGGCGTCGGCGGCACCCTGGCCCTGGCCCCCAACGGCCAGGCCGCACTCGAACTCCTCGGCCTCGCCGAGGAGGTGAGGGCGGTCGGCCTGCCGATCGTCGGCACCGCGATGGCCTTCGGGCACAAGAAGATCGACATCCCGCAGCTGGACGGCGTCGCCCCGCCACTCCAGGTCCACCGGAACGACCTGCACCGCATCCTGTCCACGGCCGCCGCCGCACAGGGCATCCGCGTCGAGCACGGCAAGCGCCTGGCCGCCGCCGAGCAGGACGGTGCCGGAGTCACCGCACACTTCGCGGACGGCAGCAGCGCCCGGGCGGACCTGCTGATCGGCGCCGACGGCGTCCACTCCACGGTGCGCACGCTGATCGACCCGGCCGCGCCCGGCCCCCGCTTCACCGGCGTGCTCGGCTTCGAGGCCTCGGTCGAGCACCCCGCCCCCGGGCCGGCCGGCCTCACCCACTTCACCTTCGGCCGGCACGCGTACTACCTCTACTGGCGCGAGGCCGACGGCCGCACCCGCGTCGGCTTCAACCTGCCGCACGCCGCCCCGATGCGCCTGAGCGAGGCCCGCGAGGTCCCGGCCGAGCAGTGGCTGCGGATCCTGCGCGACACCTACGGACAGGACGTCCCCGGCGGCGCCTTCCTCGACGCACTCGAACCGGACCAACTGCACGCCAACGGATCGGTCTGGATCATGCCGCCCGTCCCGCACTGGCACCGCGGCCGGATGGTCCTGGTCGGTGACGCCGTCCACGCCCCGTCCAACAGCTCCGGCCAGGGCGCCTCGCTGGCGATCGAGAGCGCGGTCGAACTGGCCCGGGCCCTCCGGGACCTCCCCCTCGACCGGGCCCTGCCCGCCTACACCGCCACCCGCCGCCCCCGGGTCGAGAAGATCGCCGCCCAAGCCATGCGGGTCAACCACGTCAAGGCCCCCGGCCGCCTGACGGCCGCCGCCATGCCGATCCTGATGCGCCTCCTCATGAGGGTCGCCATGAACCCCGAACGCACCTTCGGCCCGACGCTCCGCCACCAGATCGACTGGGACCGCCCGTTCGGCCCTGCCGCCTGACACCGACACCCGGCGCCGGCAACGGCGCCGGGTGTCACCGCACGACGCGGTAGGCCATGTAGACCACCTTCGACGCGAAGGTCCGGGTCTCCACCAGGTCCAGGTCGACGTGCCGCTCCGCCTGCGGGAAGAACGGGACGCCGCCGCCGACCAGGACGGGGATGACCCGGGCGCGGTACTCGTCGATCAGGTCCAGGGCGGCGGCCTCGGCCGCGAGCGTCGCTCCGCCGATGGCGATGTCCCCGTCGCCGGGCTCGGCGCGCAGGCGGGCGATCTCCTCGGCGAGGCCGCCGCCCGCGAGCCGGGTGGCGGTGCCGCGGACCTCGGTGAGGGTGCGGGAGAAGACCACCTTGGGCAGCGGGCACCACACGTCCACCCAGTCCCGCTCCGCCGGGTCGGTCACGTTCGCCGGGTCCTCCCAGTAGAGCATCGTCTCGTAGAGCCGACGCCCCATCAGGTGCACGTCCACGCCCCGCACCTCCTCGATGCAGAAGCGGAACACCTCCTCGTCCGGGTCCCCCCAGTCGAACGTGCCGTCCGGCCCGATGACGTAGCCGTCCAGCGAGACGCCCATCGAGTAGGTCACCTTGCGCATCAGAAGCCCTCCTCCACAACGGACTTCGACAGTAAGGCCGGCCACCCACACAGCCTCACCCGCCACTCGCACCGCCCCCGGTTTTCTGGGTGCCGGGGAGCCCTTCTCTGGGTGCGCCCGCCCCTGGCTGCCGTGCCCGGCGCGGACCGATGCTCTTGCCCAACGGCCGAGCGGCCCGCACCCTCCCCACACATCCGGTGCGGCCACGGCCCGGTGGGGGCGGCGCCCGACGTACCCGGTGCGGGCGCCGCCGCCCACCGTCCCCCTCACACCCCGCTCCAGGAGACCCCCACATGAAGCTCCGAAGCACGGCCACGGCCGCTGCCCTGCTGCTCGCCACCCTCGGCCTCCCCGCCCTGGCCGCCGCTCCGGCCGTCGCCGCCGGCCCCGCCGAGGGCACCGTGGTCGGTACCGACCGCGCCGGCGTGATCGAGGGCTCGTACATCGTCACCTTCGCCGACGGCGTCCGCAGCACCGAAGTCGCCTCCAAGGCCCAGCAGTTGGCGGGACGTCACGGCGGCAGCCTCAGCCAGGTCTACACCGCCGCGCTGAACGGCTTCGCGGTGCGCCTCTCGCCCGAGGCGGCCCGCCGGCTGGCCGCCGAGCCGGGCGTGCGCCGCGTCGAGGCGGACGGCCTGGCGCACGTCACCGGCACCCAGTCCAACCCGCCGTCCTGGGGCCTGGACCGGATCGACCAGACGGCCCTCCCGCTCGACAAGTCCTACACCTACCCCAACACCGCCTCCAACGTGACCGCGTACGTGATCGACACCGGTGTCCGGCTGACCCACCAGGACTTCGGCGGACGGGCCGTCAGCGGCTACGACTTCGTGGACAACGACTCCAACGCCTCGGACTGCCAGGGCCACGGCACCCACGTCGCGGGCACCGTCGGCGGCTCGACCTACGGCGTGGCCAAGGGCGTGAAGCTGGTCTCCGTCCGGGTGCTGGACTGCAACGGCTCGGCGCCCTGGTCGACCGTCATCAAGGGCGTGGACTGGGTGACCGCCAACGCCGCCAAGCCCGCCGTCGCGAACATGAGCATCGGCGGCGACACCGACCAGACCCTGAACGACGCGGTGGCCAAGTCGATCGCCTCGGGCGTCACCTACGCCGTCGCCGCCGGGAACAGCTCCAAGGACGCCTGCACCTCCTCGCCCGCCTCCCTCGGCGCGGCGATCACCGTCGGCGCCACCGACTCCTCGGACGCCCGGGCCTCGTACTCCAACTACGGCACCTGCCTGGACCTCTTCGCGCCGGGCTCGGCCATCGTCTCCGCCTCCAACAGCGGCGACACCGCGAGCACCAGCATGAACGGCACCTCGATGGCCTCCCCGCACACCGCGGGCGCCGCGGCCCTGCTGCTCTCGGCCAACCCGTCCTGGACGCCGCAGCAGGTCCGTGACCAGCTGGTCGCCGACGCCACCACCGGCAAGGTGACCAACGCGGGCAGCGGCTCGCCGAACCGCCTGCTCAAGGTCGGCGGCGGCACCACCACCCCGCCCACCGGCAAGAAGTTCGAGAACACCGCCGACTACGCGATCGGCGACAACACCACCGTGGAGTCCCCGGTCTCCGTCACCGGCGTCACCGGCAACGCCCCGTCCGCCCTCTCCGTCGCGGTGGACATCCGGCACACCTTCCGCGGTGACCTGCGCGTCCAGCTGATCGCCCCGGACGGCAGCGCCTACCTGCTGAAGGACTACAACGCCAACGACAGCGCGGACAACGTCCAGGCCACCTACACCGTCAACGCCTCCTCCGAGGTGGCCAACGGCACCTGGAAGCTCCGGGTCACCGACAACGCGGTGAACGACACCGGCTACGTCAACGCCTGGTCCCTGCAGTTCTGACGGACCACCAGCAGGGGGCCGGACACCACCACGGTGTCCGGCCCCCTCGGCGTTTCACGGCCGGGGCCAGGGCCGTCCCGAGATCCGCTCGATCGAGCCGTTGAACCGCTGGAGGTAGCCCGCGAAGGCGGCCACGTCCTCCTCGCTCCAGTCGTCGAGCACCGTCTCCAGCCCGGCGACGATCTCCGCCCGCTCCCGCTCCAGCGCCCGCCCGCCCTCGGCCGTGACGCGGAACTTGCGGGCGATGCCGCCGCCCTCGTCGGGGATCCGCTCGACCAGCCCGGCCCGGGTCATCGCCGCCGTCTGCCGGTTGAGGGTCGAGACGTCGAGCCCGAAGGCCTCGCTGAGCTGACCGATCGTCATCGGGCCCTCCACCCCCAGGCGGCTGAGCAGGATGTAGGCGCTGCGGTCCAGCCCGCCCTCGCGCTTGCCGCGCGGGCTCAGGTGGCTGTGCCGGCCGAGCAGCATGGTCTCGAACTCGACCTGCTGGGTGGGCCTCTCCATCGCGCGCTTCCTTCCCTGCGGCACCTCTCCCACCAGCAGGTATACCACGGCACTGTGCACCATACATGCGTTGTGCATCATGCACATCAGATGTACGGTGCACAGGCACCTGCCACCGCCCCGAGGAGACCCCGTGCCGGACAGCCCGCCCGCGAACACCCACCCCCGAGCCGTCACCGGCGTGCTCGCCCTCGCCGGCATCGTCGCCGCCGTCATGCAGACCCTGGTGGTCCCGCTGATCGGCGACCTGCCCGCGCTGCTCTCCACCAGCGCCTCGAACGCCTCCTGGGTGATCACCGCCACCCTGCTCTCGGCCGCCGTCGCCACCCCCGTCGCCGGGCGGCTCGGCGACATGTACGGCAAGCGCCGGATGCTGCTGGTCTCCACCGTGCCGCTGATCGCCGGTTCGGTGGTCTGCGCACTCTCCTCCTCGGTGCTCCCGATGATCGTCGGGCGCGGCCTCCAGGGCGTCGGCATGGGCATCGTCCCCCTCGGCATCAGCCTGCTGCGGGACCTGCTGCCGCCCGAGCGGCTCGGCTCGGCGATCGCCGTGATGAGCGCCTCGATGGGCGTCGGCGGCGCGCTCGGCCTGCCGTTCTCGGCCGCCGTCGCGGAGCACGCCAGCTGGCGGGTGCTGTTCTGGGTGGCCGCCGGACTCAGTGCGCTGGTGGCCGTGCTGGTCGCCCGCACCGTCCCGGCCGGACGCTCCGTCAGCTCCCCCGCCGGACGCTTCGACCTCCCCGGCGCGCTGGGCCTCGGCGCCGGCCTGGTCTCGCTGCTGCTCGCCGTCTCCAAGGGCTCGGACTGGGGCTGGGGCAGCGCCACCACCCTCGGCCTGTTCGGCACCGCACTCGCCCTGCTGCTGCTCTGGGGCGTCCGGGAGCTGCGCACCGCCGACCCGCTGGTCGACCTGCGGGTGACCGCCCGCCCCCAGGTACTGATCACCAACGCGGCCTCCGTCCTGGTCGGCTTCGCCATGTACGCCCAGTCCCTGGTGGTGCCCCAACTGCTCCAGCTGCCCGAGGCCACCGGCTACGGGCTGGGCCAGTCGATGATGGCGATGGGCCTGTGGATGGCCCCGGCCGGGCTGGCCATGATGGTGCTGGCCCCGCTCGGCGCCAAGCTCTCCGCGGCCAAGGGCCCCAAGGTCACGCTGGCCGTCGGCAGCCTGGTGATCGCCCTCGGCTACGGCTCGGCGCAGCTGCTGCTCGGCTCCACCTGGGGCCTGCTGCTGGCCTCCCTGGTCTGCAACACCGGCGTCGGCCTCGCGTACGGCGCGATGCCCGCGCTCATCATGGGCGCCGTCCCGCCCCAGGAGACCGCCTCGGCGAACAGCTTCAACACCCTGATGCGCTCCATCGGCAGCTCCGTCTCCGCCGCCGTCATGGGCGTGGTGCTGGCCCAGCTGACCACCGACTTCCACGGCCGTGCCCTGCCGTCCGAGCACGGCTTCCGGATCGCCCTGCTGATCGGTTCGGGTGTCGCCCTGGCAGCCGCCGCGGTGGCCACCGCCATCCCGGCCGCCCGCCCCGTCCGGGCCGCCGCCGCGCCCGACCCCGCCCCGGCCCGGGTCTGACCCACCGCAGGGGCTCGGCCGGACGGCCGAGGGCGGCTGACGGTCCGTCACCCGACCGGGTGGCGGCCGGGCACCCCACCCCGAGCCGCCCCGCCGCACCCGCCGGGCCCTTGCCATCATCCGTTCCCCGGGCCGACCCCCGACCGCCCGGCGGAAGGACCCGCCGTGAAGCTCACCCCCGCCCTCGACCTCGCCGTCACCCTGACCCTGACCACCGCGCTCTGCACGGCCGGGGCCTGGCTCACCGCCCGCCCCGTCCACGCCGCCTCCGCCCGGGGGCTCGCCCCCGCCCCGATGGTCCTGCGGGTGATGCCGCTGGGCGATTCGATCACCGCCGGCGACGGCAGCTCCACCGGAGCGGGCTACCGGCTCCCGCTGTACCGGACGCTCTCCGAACGGGCACCGGCCGACCAGGCACCGGGCGACCGGGCACCGGCCGAACGGCCGCGCTACAGCACCGACTTCGTCGGCTCCGGCGCGTACGGCGCGGTGCCCGACCCGGACCACGAGGGGCACAGCGGCTCCCTGATCGACCAGATCGCCCCGGGGGTCGACGGCTGGCTGGCCGCCGCCCAGCCCGACGTGGTGCTGCTGCACCTCGGCGTCAACGACCTCCTGCGCGGCGAACGCGCCCACGCCCCGGACCGCCTCTCCGCGCTGATCGACCGGATCACCGCCGCCCGGCCGGGCGCCACCGTCCTGACCCTGGGCCTGATCCCCACCACCCACGGGGTCGAGAGCGCGGCACAGAGCTTCAACTCCCGTATGCAGGAGGCCATTTCATCCAAGCAGCGGAGCGGCGCCAAGGTCCGCTACGTCACCCCGCCGTCCCTCGTCCCCGCCACCGAACTGCCCGACGGCCTGCACCCGAACGACCGCGGCTACGCCAGGCTCGCCGAGGCCTACGCCCGGGCGCTCGACCAGGCGGTCGCCGACGGGCTGGCGGTCCGCCCCGCACCGCACCGCGCGGGCACCGAATCGGGCGGCGCGGGCCGGGACCGCTGGGCCGACTTCGACGGCGACGGCCGGGCCGACCGCCTGGTGATCGCCGACGGCGGCGCGGTCCGGGCACTCCTCAACCGAGGCGGCGACGGCCACGGCGGCTGGCAGAACCTCGGCCAGATCGCCACCGGCACCACCACCGACCGCACCCGCGTCCGCCTCGCCGACCTCGACGGCGACGGCCGCACCGACTACCTCACCCTCACCGACAACGGCGCCGTCACCGCCCACCTCAACCGAGGCGGCGACGGCCACGGCGGCTGGCAGAACCTCGGCCAGATCGCCACCGGCACCACCACCGACCGCACCCGCGTCCGCCTCGCCG
>NZ_JBSGEL010000005.1:142597-204396 GCF_053602875.1 Kitasatospora sp. NPDC004289
GACCTCGACGGCGACGGCCGCACCGACTACCTCACCCTCACCAACGACGGCGCCGTCACCGCCCACCTCAACCGAGGCGGCGACGGCCACGGCGGCTGGCACGACCTCGGCCGGATCGCCACCGGGGTGACGGCCCCTCAGCAGCAGGTGGAGTTCGCCGACTTCGACGGCGACACCCATGCCGACCGCCTGGTCACCGACGGCGCGACCCGGGCCGCGCTGTACGCCGGCGGCCCCGGACAGGGCGGCTGGACCGACCTCGGCCAGATCGCCACCGGCCCCTGAGGCCTCCGCCGCCCCCGCCCGGTCATGACGAGCCGTCAGTCGTATGCTCACCAACGGGGAACCACGACCGAGAGGGGAACGTCATGTCGGACCGGCTCGCCATCGGTGTGCTCGGCACGGGGATCATGGGGGCGGCGTTGGCCCGCAACCTGGCCCGTGCCGGGCACGCCGTCACCGCCTGGAACCGCACCCGCGCCAAGGCCGAACCGCTGGCCGCCGACGGGGTCCGGATCGCCGGTACGGCGGCCGAGGCCGTCGAGGGCGCCGACGTGGTGCTGACCATGCTCCACGACGGCGCGGCCGTCCTGGACGCGATGGGCCGGGCCGCCTCCGGCCTGCGCCCCGGGGCGCTCTGGATGCAGTCCACCACCGTCGGCCTGGAGGACGTCACCGCGCTGGCCGAACTGGCCGCCGCGCACGGCCTGGTGTTCTTCGACTCCCCCGTGCTCGGCACCCGCGCACCCGCCGAGGCCGGGAAGCTCACCGTGCTGGCCGCCGGGCCCGCCGAGCACTGGGCCGAGCTGGTGCCGGTCTGGGACGCGGTCGGCGCCCTCACCGTCCGGACCGGCGACGACGGCGCGAGCGGCGCCGCCACCCGCCTCAAGCTGGTCGCCAACAGCTGGGTGCTGGCCGCCACCAACGCGGCCGGCGAGGCCCTGGCCCTCTCGCACGCCCTCGGCGTGGACCCGCAGCACTTCCTCGACCTGATCGCCGGCGGCCCGCTGGACATGGGCTACCTGCACGCCAAGTCCGCCCTGATCCTCGGCGACGGCCTCAGCCCGGCCGCCTTCGCCGTCACCACCGCCGCCAAGGACGCCCGCCTGATCGTCGAGGCCGGCGCCCGCAACGGCGTCCGCCTGGACGTGGCCGCCGCCTCGGCCGAGCGCTTCGAGCGGGCCGCCGCCCAGGGCCACGGCGACCAGGACATGGCCGCCGCGTACTACGCCAGCTTCGCGCCCGACGCCGAGCCGAAGCACTCCTGACGGACCGTCACGCGGGGGCCGGACTCGGCAATCGAACATCCGGCCCCCGCGGGACGCCCCGCCCTACGCTCGTCCCAGGCAGCGCACCGAGCGCGGAACCGAGGAGAGCCCGATGACCCAACCGCCCCCGCCCCAGGTCTGGCCCAGCCTGCGCGCGGCCGACGCCCCGGCCCTGATCCGCTTCCTGGTGGAGGCCTTCGGCTTCGAGGAGACCGCCGTCTACGCCGACGGCGACACCGTCCACCACGCCCAGCTGTCCTGGCCGGCCGGCGGCGGCGTCATGCTCGGCTCCGTCCGGGGCGGCGAGGACGACCCGTGGCCGCTGCGCCCGGGCACCTTCGGCGCCTACGTGGTGGTCACCGGCGACCCGGACGCCCTCTTCGACCGCGCCGTCCGGGCGGGCGCCGAGGTGGTCACCGCCCCGCGCGACGTCGACTACGGCAAGGACGGCTCCCGCGACTTCACCGTCCGCGATCCGGAGGGCAACCTCTGGTCCTTCGGCACCTACCCGGGCGAGCCGCGCTGACCACCCGTCAGACCACGGTGCGGATCACGGTGTTGACCGGCCGGTTGCCGCCGCCCTAGGGTCTCGGCAGCCAGCCGTCCGCACCGGAAGGATCCCCCCGATGAACCGCTACGAGTGGCTGCGGCGGATCCGCCGGCTCGACCCGGAGACCCAGTACACCGAGATCTACCGGATCATGAGCCAGTACGAGTTCCCCTGGGACACCAACCAGGCGCTCGGCTTCGCCCTCTACCGCACGTACGCGGTCCCCAGCATCGGCCGGCTGCTCGCCGAGACCGGGGAGTTCACCGGGCGGGCGCAGAAGCGCTACGACGACACCGTGCTGATCCTGGAGGCGGTGGTCGAGCACGGCTTCGACTCCCCGCAGGGCCGCGAGGCGATCCGGCGGATGAACGGGATGCACCGCCGCTACGCGATCTCCGACGAGGACTTCGTCTACGTGCTCGCCACCTTCGTGGTGGTCCCCAAGCGCTGGATGGACGACTACGGCTGGCGCCGCTTCTCCTCGCACGAGGTCCGCGCCTCGGTCAACTACTACCGCGAGCTCGGCCGCCACATGGGACTGCGCGGCGTCCCGGAGACCTACCGGGAGTTCGAGACCCTGCTCGACGGGTACGAGCGCGCGCACTTCGCCTTCGACCCCGGCGGCCGGGCCGTCTCGGACGCCACCCTGGACCTCACCGAGAGCTGGTACCCGCGCCCGCTCGGCGGCCAGATGCGGCTCTCCGCGCTCTGCCTGCTCGACGACCCGCTGCGGGAGGCCTTCGGCTACCCCGCCCCGCCGGCCGCCCTGCGCGCCGCCGTCCGCGCCGGGATGCGGCTGCGCGGCCGCTTCGTCCAACTGCTGCCCGCCCGCCGCACGCCGCACTTCGCCCGGGACGGGCGGCAGGTGCGGGGCTACCCGAACGGCTACCGGCTGAGCGAGCTGGGCACCTTCGAGACCGACGCCCCCGCGAAGTGCCCGTTCCCCCACTCCTGACGGCACGGCTCCGGACAGCGCAGTCCCCGGTACTTCCGTCCGTCTGCCGGATCCGTGGCCGTCGCTCGCGGAGCCGCGCCCGGAGGGAGTTGCCGGGGGCCTGACCGGGGGGCTTGGACCTGATCGCGCGGGGGGCCGACGTCTCGGCCGGCGGGGCGACCCGTCCGGTGTTCCCGGGGTGTACCCACAAGTCTCCTCCGCATTCCGGACAGGTCAACCCCCTGAGCGGAACAAACGCGCACTAATCTGGTGCTGTGGTCCGGTAGCAGCGGCACTCACCACGGACGGCGGCACATGACAGCGCACCTCACCGGTCTCCCGGTCATCGACCTCTCCCTCGCCGACGGCTCCGCCGAGGACCGCGCCCTGCTGCACGACGCGCTGCGCGCGGCCGCCACCGAGGTCGGCTTCTTCCAGCTCATCGGCCACGGCGTGACGCCGGAGGAGACCACCGAGCTGACCGACGCCATGCACGCCTTCTTCGCCCTGCCCGAGGCGGACCGACTGGCCGTCAGCAACCTCAACTCCCCGCACTACCGCGGCTACACCCGCACCGGCACCGAGCGCACCGGCGGCAGCCAGGACTGGCGTGACCAGCTCGACATCGGCGCCGAGCTGCCCCCGCACGTGCCCGGCCCCGAGGACCAGCCGTACTGGTGGCTGGAGGGTCCGAACCAGTGGCCGCCCGCGCTGCCCGCGCTGCGGCCCGCCGCGCTCAACTGGATCGACCGCCTGGGCGCGGTCGCCGCCAAGCTGCTGCACGAGCTGCTCGCCTCGATCGGCGCCCGCCCCGACTTCTACGACTACGCCTTCGCCGGCCACCCCCACCTGCGGCTCAAGCTGGTCCGCTACCCCGGCACCGCTCCCGACGGGGCGGGCCAGGGCGTCGGGGCGCACAAGGACTACGGGTTCATCACCCTGCTCCTCCAGGACACCGTCGGCGGGCTGGAGGTGCTGCTCCCCGACGACACCTTCCTCGCCGTCCCGCCGGTGCCCGGCGCCTTCGTGGTGAACCTCGGCGAGCTCCTCGAAGTCGCCACCGACGGCTACCTCAAGGCCACCCGCCACCGCGTGGTCAGCCCGCCCGGGGCCCGCGAGCGCTTCTCCGTCCCGTTCTTCTACAACCCCCGCCTCGACGCCCACGTCGAGCCGCTCGACTTCCCGAGCGCGCACCACGCCCCGGGCGCCACCGACGACCCGGCCAACCCGCTCTTCGCCGAGTTCGGGCGGAACGAGTTGAAGGGCTACGCCCGGGCCCACCCCGAGGTGACGGAGCGCCACCACCCGGAGCTGCTCTCCGCCTGATCGGGCCCGGGGGCTCGACCGGGCCGCGGCAAGGGCCCGGTCAGGCCTCGTCGGGAGCGTCCTGCGGGACGACCGGCAGGTCCAGGGCCGAGCGGAAGCGCAGGTCGGCCTGGCCGTGGACGCGCAACTTGTCGACCTCGGCGAGCAGTTGGACGGATTCGGTCCGCGCCACCAGGTCGGCCTGCCGGGCCTGGGCCTCCAGCTCCGCCTTGAGCGCGTCCAGCCGCTGCTTCGGCCCCTCGCTCCAGCGGACGCCGTCCAGCAGGCCCGACTCCACCCGCAGCGCCTTGGCCAGGTCGGCGGCGAACTCCCGGTACTGGAGCGGGGCTTGGGACGGATCCTGCTCCGGCCACTGGGACAGCGCCTCGTCGACGGGGTGCTCGGCCGCCAGGTAGCCGTACTGCTCGGGCGAGTAGCCGGCCGTGCCCTTGGTGATCGAGCCCCGCCGCGGATGCGGGTGGGTGAAGTGGCAGACCATTCCCCGTCCGCCGAGCTTCCACTGGGTCTCGCTCGGCATCAGCGCGCCGATCCTGGTCCCGCGCGGGATCGCCATGCGGTCGAGCACGTACCCGTACTGGCCGCGCCGGCACCGCCCCAGGACCATGGTGCGCAGCTCCTCGCTCCCCGGGTACGCCTGGTCGGCCAGGTCGTAGGCGGTGAACACCTCCATCCGGTGCGGCTCGGTGCAGGGCACCTCCTCGGCGCGCGACAACTCGTCGTTCCCGCCCCGGAAGCACTCCCCGGGCTCCCACGGCTTCTCGGCGTCGCGGACCCGCTGTCCGACCTCCCGGACGGCCTCCGAGCCCTTGGTCGCCACCACCACCGTGGTGACGGCCACCAGGGCGACCGCCACCACCAGGGCGGCCCAGGCGCCCGGACCGAACCGCCGCCGGGGCCGCTCGAACTGCCCGGGCGGCCCGGGCGGCGGCGGGTAGGCCGGCGCGGCGTAGGGGTTCGGCTCCTCCGTCGCACCGTCACGCGGGCTGCCCGGCCAGTCACATGACGACGTGTCCACTGCTTCGCTCCCCCTGGTCCCGCCGCCACCACCCGCGGTCGAACGGCTGCGCGAGCGTACCGGAGCGGGCGGACGACCCCGGGCCCGGGGTCACTCGGTCCGCAGGGCCGTGGCGGTGGTGGTGCGGGCCGCCCAGGTGGCCGGGAGGAGGGCGCCCAGCAGGGCGATCAGCAGCCCGGCCGGGGCCAGCAGGGCGAGCTGCCCCGGGCCCGGGCCGGCCAGCACGGACCTCGGGAGTTCGACGCCCGCGGCGTGGCCCATGGCGGGGACGACCACCTCGTGCAGCAGGACTCCGGCCGGGAGCCCGAGCGCGGTGCCGAGCAGCCCGATCAGGGTGACCGAGGAGAGCACCAGGGCCACGGTCTGACGCGGAGTCATGCCGACGGCCTTGGCGATGCCCAGGTCCCGGACCCGCTCCCGGGTGTCCAGCAGCACCGAGTTGAGCACCCCGAGCCCGGCCACCCCGACCAGCAGCAGGGTGAGCAGCGCCGCCATCGTGGTCAGCACCAGGGCCAACCCCTCCCGCCCGTCCGGCGCCGTCGCGACCGCCTCACCGCCCAGCGGGCCGACCACGGCGCCGAGCCGGGCGGCGTACGCGGCCGGGTCCGTCCCGTCGGTCAGGGCGACCAGGTAGGAGCCGGGGCCGGCGGCGGGGAAGTCGGCCAGCAGGGCGTGCAGGTGCATGCCCTCGTCCGCCGTCTCGAAGCCCTCGCCGACGATCCGCAGCTCCCTGGTGGTGCCACGGTGGACCACCCGGACGGTGTCGCCGATCCGGTGGCCGGTGCGGGCCAGGAAGCCGCTGGGGGCGACCACCTGGCCGGGGCCGTCCAGCCAGTGACCGTCGATCAGCTCCAGCGCGCCGCGCCGGGAGTCCCCTTCGTACAGCACCGCCCGGGAGACGCCGGACACCCCGGGCACGCTGATCTCGGCCCAGGTCCGGCCGTAGTACCCCGCGGTGCCGGGCTCGGCCTCGATCGCGGCGCGCAGCCGGGCCGGGTCGGCGGCGGGCCGTTCGGCCTGGCCGGGGGCCGGGACGCCGGGCCCGCCGGAGCCGCCGCCGGTGAAGACGGTCACCCCGGCCCGGCCGCCCGGGTCCTGGGCGGCGCCGACCGCGCCGAGGGAGCCCGTCAGGCCGACCGCGAAGACCGCCGTCAGGGTGCCGAAGGCGACCGCGAGCAGCATGGCCAGGGCCCGGACCGGGTGGGCGAAGGGCAGCGCCAGTCCGTACGTCACGGCCCGGGGCAGCGGGAGCCGGACGGCCAGCCGGTGGGCCCGGCGGCCGCGGCCGGCCCGCGGGGTGCGGCCCGCCGCGACGGCCTCGACGGTGCGCAGCCGTCCGGCCCGCAGGGCGGGCAGCAGGGCGGCCAGGGCGACCACCGCCAGGGCGGTGGCCGGGACGAGCACGTCCACCCACCAGGCCACGCCGAGCGGGACCGCACCGTACGCCTCCTCGGTGTCGGCGAGCAGCGGCAGGGCCAGCAGGTTGCCGAGCGGCACGCCGAGCAGGATGCCCGCGCCGGCCGGGACCAGGGCCTGGGCCAGGTAGGCGCGGACCACCTCGGCGGGGGTGAAGCCGACCGCCTTGAGGATGCCGATCCGGCGCAGCCCGGTGCCGACCGCGCCGCTCACCGCTCCGGCCACGGTGATCACCGCCATGGCCAGGCCGAGCGCGCCGAAGGTGAGCAGGAACGGGACGGTCGGCGCGGCGCCCTGGTCCGCGGCCCGCTTGGTGTCCAGCCAGGAGACGGATCCCAGCACCGCGCCGGCGGGCAGCGCGCCGGCGTACGTCCGCCGGGCCGCGTCGAGGCGGGCCGCGCCGTCGGGGTCGGCGAGCCGGTGGAGCAGCTGGGTGGTGGCGGGCTGCTCCGGAGTGGCCAGGGCGTCGAGCTGACCGGGCGTCACCCAGGCGTCGGCGCTGCGGCCGGCCGAGGTGGCCAGGCCGACCACGGTGAACTCCGGAGATCCCGGGAGCTGCGCGGCGCGCAGCACCGTCCCGAGCGGGAAGCCGGGCCCGGCGAAGGCGCGGGAGAGCACCAGTTCTCCGGGCGCGGTGGCCCAGCGGCCGCTGCCGAGTTCGAGCCGGTCGACGGCGCCGCCGGGGTCCGCGCGGCCCACGGTGCTGAGGGCCGGCAGGCGGCGGCCCTCGGGGTCGGTCAGCTGGAGGCCCAGCGCCCGGTACGGGCCGGCGGTCTCGGTGACGCCCACGGCCCGTGCGGCGGCTTCGAGTTGGGCCCGGTCCGCCTTGGCCGGGTCCAGCTGGACGGTCAGGTGGGCCCCGTGCCCGCGGGCGAAGGCGCGGTCGAACGGGGCGTCGACGGCGACCAGCAGCGCCCCGGCCACCACGGAGGAGGCGACCGCGAACAGCGCGGCCAGCGCCACCACCAGGCTCTGCACCCTCCGTCGGGCCACCCCGGCGCGCACCACGGGGCCGAGGGCCCCGGCGAAGCGGATCCTCATCGGCCGGCCTCCGTCCGGGAGTGCCGCGCGAGTTGACCGTCCTGGGCGAGTTGACCGTCGATCAGCACCACCGTGCGGGTGGCGCAGGCCCGGGCGAGCTCCAGGTCGTGGGTGACCAGCACCACCGTCTGGCCGCCGCGGTGCAGCTCGGTGAGCAGCTCGCGCACCTGCTCCCCGGCGGCGCTGTCCAGGGCTCCGGTCGGCTCGTCCGCCAGCAGCAGGGCCGGGCGGTTCACCAAGGCCCGGGCCACCGCGACACGTTGGCGTTCGCCTCCGGAGAGCTGTCCGGGGTGGGCCCGGGCGTGCCGGGCGATGCCGAGCTGCTCCATCAGCTCCTCGGCACGGGCGGCGGCGGTGCGCCGTCCGGCGCCGCGCAGCTGGGCCGGGAGCAGGATGTTGTCGGCCACGGTGAGGTCGTCCAGCAGGTTGAAGAACTGGAAGACCATGCCGATCCGCTCCCGGCGGAAGCGGGCCAGGGCGTGCTCGCCGAGCCCGTCCAGCCTGGTCCCGGCGACGGTGACGCTGCCGTCGGTCGGGCGGTCCAGCCCGGCCACCAGGTTGAGCAGGGTGGACTTGCCGCTGCCGGAGGGCCCGGTCACGGCCAGGGCCTCGCCCTCGGCGACGGTGAGGTCGAGCGGGCCGAGCGCGGTGGTGGTGCCGTGGCGCCGGACGACGCCGGCCAGTTCGATCACATGGGACACGGTGGTCCTCCGGTGAGGGGTCTCGGTTCGGGGAACGGGGTGAACCTAGGCCCGGGGGTGCGGGCGGCGCGTCGGCCGTCGCGCCGACCTCCGGCCCTCCCCGCGGACGATCCCGGCCGCGGGTCCTTCCCGCGGCGTACGCCTCGCGGAGGGCGGGGTCGTCGTCAGGGTGGACGCGCCCGGGGCCACCCGGCCCGCACAATGACCCGGTGCGGGAGCGGGAACGACGCGGATGGCGTCACCAGGTGCGGGAGGCGCTGCGGGCGGAAGGCCGGCCGCCGGCCCCGCCGTCGCGCCGGGCCCGGTGGGCCGACGTGCTGCTCGCGGTGGCGCTGACCGTCACGGCCCTGGTGGTCGCGGTGCGGTACCCGGGCGACGGGCCGATCCGGATCGGCCCGCAGCAGGTCTTCACCGTCCCGGCCCCGCCGGACCTCCCCCTGGGCGCCGTGCCGGAGACGGCGGGGCCCGACGGGCCGTCAGCCGCCGCGCTCTGGCTGCTGGTGCCGCTCTCCGCGCTGCCGCTGGCGCTCCGTCGGCGGTGGCCGTTGGCGGTCTTCGCCCTGGTGCTGGCCGCCCTGCTGGCCCTCGGCGACCGGGCCTCCTGGATCAACGTGCTCTGCTGCGTGCTGGCCGCCTACGGCGCCGTCCGGCACAGCCGCCACCGGGTTCCGGCCGTCGCGGCGCTGCTGGCCGGGGCGGTGGTGGCGGGGGTGGTGCTGCGGGACGCGCGACCGGTGCTGCCGGGGTGGTCGAGCCCGGCGGTGGTACTGCTGGCGGCGGGGGTCTCGGCCTCCCTGGTGCGGTTCTGGCAGCGGCGGCTGGCGGCCGGGCGGGAACGGCTGGAGGAGCTGCGGCTGGCCCAGCGGGAGGAGACCCGGCGGGCGGTCGCCGAGGAGCGCGCCCGGATCGCGGCCGAGCTGCACGACGTGGTGACCCACAATGTCAGCGTGATGGTGATCCAAGCGGGCGCGGCCCGCACCGTGCTGGGCACCGCGCCCGAGCAGGCCCGCGAGGCGCTGCTCGCGGTGGAGTCCGGCGGACGGGCGGCGCTGGCCGAACTCCGGCAGGTGATGGGCCTGTTGGCCGCCCCCGAGCACGAACGGGCCGAAGGCCTGGAGCCGCAGCCCGGGCTGGGGCAGCTCGACGCGCTGGTGGAGCGGGTGGTGGCGGCCGGGCTCCCGGTGGAGACCAGCGTGGCGCTGCCCGCCGAACCGCTGGCGCCGATCGTGGAGCTGACGGTGTACCGGGTGGTGCAGGAGGCCCTGACCAACACCCTGAAGCACGCCCCGGGGGCCCGGGCCAGGATCACCCTGGAGACCTCCGGGGAGTGGCTGGCGATCGAGGCCACCGACACCGGCCCCGCCGGGGCCCGCGTGCCCGTCAGCACCGGCGGCGGGCGCGGTCTGATCGGCCTGCGGGAGCGGCTCGCCGTCTGCGGCGGCGAACTGACCGCCGGGCCGACCCTGGCCGGCGGCTACCGGATCACGGCGCGGCTGCCCTGGCGGACCGGATGAGCGCGGCCCCGCTGCGGGTCGTCCTGGCGGACGACCAGGCGCTGGTGCGGACCGGCTTCGGCATGATCCTGGCCGCCGACGGCATCGAGGTGGTGGCCGAGGCCGCCGACGGGGCCGAGGCGGTGTCGGCCGTCCTGCGCACCCGGCCGGACGTGGTCCTGATGGACGTCCGGATGCCCGTGATGGACGGCATCGAGGCCACCCGCCGGATCGCCGGACAGGCCGGCGGCCCCAAGGTGCTCATCCTCACCACCTACGACCTCGACCACTACGTCTACTCGGCGCTCACCCTCGGCGCCAGCGGCTTCCTGCTCAAGGACGTCACCCCCGAGCACCTGGTCGCCGCCGTCCGCCTGGTGCGCACCGGCGACGCCCTGCTGGCCCCCGCCATCACCCGCCGCCTGGTCGAACGCTTCGCCCGCCCCGAGCCGCCCGGCCCCGCCCCCGCGCCCGTCCGGCACCGCTCCCTCGCCGACCTGACGCCCCGTGAACTCGAGGTCCTGCGCCTGCTCGCCACCGGCCTCAGCAACGCCGAGCTCGCCGACCGCCTGGTCCTCAGCCCCACCACCGTGAAGACCCACGTCGGCCGCATCCTCACCAAGCTCGGCCTGCGCGACCGCGTCCAGGCCGTCGTCCTCGCCTACGAGACCGGCCTGATCACCCCGCACGCCGAAAGCTGAACCCCGCTTCTCGGCACCGGCCCGCCCCGGATGGGACACTGCTGCTGTCACAGCGGTACTGCCGCGTCCCGATCCGAGCAGGAGGCCCACCATGGCAGCGCCGGCGCCGTCGCAGATGACCGTCGACGAGTTGGCGGCGCGGGCCGGGGTGACGGTGCGGACGCTGCGCTTCTACAGCACCAAGGGGCTGCTGCCCCCGCCGGAGCTGGGACCGCGCCGGGTGGGGTGGTACGGGGCCGAGCACCTGGGCCGGCTGGAGCTGATCGAGGAGCTCCAGCGGCAGGGCCTGACACTGGCCGCGATCGAGCGCTACCTGTCCCAACTCCCGGAGGACATCAGCTCCCTGGACCTGGCGTTCCACCGCGGTCTGGTCGCCTCCTGGACCCCCGAGGTGGCCGAGGAGGCGACCCGCGAGCAGCTGGGACGCCGGGTCGGCCGGGAGCTCTCCGAGGAGGACGTCGACCGGCTCGCCGCGATGGGCGCGGTGCACCGCACCGAGGACCCGGAGCTCTTCAAGATCGAGCCCGGCATGCTCCCGCTCGGCGTCCGCGTCCTGGACGTCCCCATCCCGCTGGAGACCCTGCTGGCGGCACGCGCCGTGGTCCGCCTGCACAGCCAGGCCACCGCGCACGACCTGCACCGCCTGTTCCGCGACACGGTCTGGCGCCCGTACCGGGAGAGCGAGCCGAGCGAGGAGGACCTGGAGCGGATGAAGGGCCTGACCGAACGGATCCAACCCATGGTCGTCCAGGCCCTGGTGACGGCCTTCCAGCGCTCCCTGGCCGAGGAGCTCACCCGCCGCGAGCCCTGAGCCGCGCGTACGTGACCGCACGGGCACGTCGAATGCGCTGGCGGCGCTGCCCGGACGGCATGCCGACTCCCCCGAGCCCCCGTCCGCGCGGCCTTGGCCGGCCGTGCGGTGAGCCCGATTGTCGTCCCGCCCGCGCCCGGCGAGGAGTCATCGCACCAACACCACGGCACCCCGCCGGCCCGGGCGGGCCAACAGCTCATGGGCCCGGGCGGCCTCGCCGAGCGGGAGGACGGCACCGACCCGCAGGACGAGGCGGCCGTCGGCGGCCAGGGTGCTCAGCCGGGCCAAGGCCTCGCCGTCGGCGGCCACCCAGACCTGGGCGACCCGGATGCCGCGCAGGGCGACCGGGGCGCGGCCGGCCGAGAGCGCGACGAAGGCACCCCGGTTGCGGACCGCCCCGAGGGCCTCCACCCCGAGCAGTGCGGCGTCCAAGGCCCCGTCCACCCCGCCGGGCACCAAGGCCCGTACCTGCTCGGCGAGTTCGCCACCGCCCCGGGGCACGAACCACTCCGCTCCCAGCCCGAGCAGCGCCTCCCGGTCCGCCTCCCCGCCCTGAGCCACCACCCGCAGCCCGCGCAGCGCGGCCAGTTGGACGGCGAGCCCGCCCACCCCGCCCGCCGCACCGGTGACCAGCAGCGTCGCCCCGGCCGGCAGGCCGAGCAGGTCGAGGGCCTGATCGGCCGTCAGACCGTTGAGCGGCAGGGCCGCCGCCTCGACCACCGGCACCCCGTCCGGTGCCGCGGCCACGGCCGTCGCGTCCAGCACCACCTGCTCGGCGTGGGTGCCGAGCGGGACGTCCAGCCGGTCCCGCAACCCGATCACCCGGTCGCCGAGCCCGAACCCCGCCACGCCCTCGCCCAGTTGCTCCACCACACCCGCGACGTCCCAGCCGATGCCGGTCACCTCCCGCTCCGCCACCAGCCCGGCCCCGGTCAGGACTCCGGCCCTGGTCACCGCGTCCACCGGGTTCACGGCGGCGGCCTCCACCCGGATCCGCACCTGCCCCGCCCCGGGCTCGGGCGGCTCCACCTCCTCCACGCCCACCTGCTCGGGACCTCCGAAAGTACGGACGACGACGGCACGCATCACTGCTCCCCTCCACGGACTGATCGCCAACTGCCGCCGACGCTACGGGCCGTTACGCTCCCCCGGTAAGGACGCACCCCGAGGTGCGTACCGCACCGGGAGGAGAGCCAGTGCCCACCATGACCGCCGCCCAGCGCCGCGCCGCCGAACGGGCCCGCTACGACGCCTACTTGGCCGACTGCCCGGCCCGCCACCTGCTGGAGCGGATCGGCGACAAGTGGGTCAGCCTGACCGTCAACGCCCTCGCGGACGGACCGCTGCGCTACTCCGAACTCCGGGCCCGACTGGCCGGGATCAGCGAGAAGATGCTCACCCAGACCCTCCGCCACCTCGAACGCGACGGCCTGCTGACCCGCGCCGTCACCCCCACCGTCCCGGCCCGGGTCGACTACGCGCTCACCCCGCTCGGCGAGACCCTGCTCCCCGTCCTCCACACCCTCAAGGCCTGGGCCGACCAGCACATGCCCGAGGTCCTCCGGGCCCGCGCCGAACACGACCGGGGGTAGCCGAGGCAGGACGAGAAGGGCCCTCCCTCCGGGCCCGGTGGGGGTCGGGGCCGGGAGGAGGGCCTCTCATGGCGGGCGGCTGGGGGGCCTCCCGTCCCGACGCTAGATGATCGCGGCGGTGGAACCGAGGACCGAAGGCGTCAGGCACCGGACCCTGTGCGACAGGCACCGGCTGGCTATGCTCGGCTCCCATGCCGTCACAGCCGCCGTCACAGCCGCACGAAGGGACCACCCCCTCGGCGTTCACCCGGGTGAACGCCGGCTGCGCCGAACTGCTGGGCGTGGAGCGGGAGCAGTACGGCCGCCTGCTCGGCATGGCGCCGGAGCACCTCACCGACGACCGCTACCGGACGCCGGCCGCCACCAACATCCGGATCTGGCAGCTGATGGTCACTCAGGTCCACTGGACCGAGGTGGCCCTGGCGATGACGCGGCAGTCCTCGCTCGGGGCCTTCGGCGTCTGGGACTACCTGCTGACCTCCGCGGCCACCCCGCTCGACGGCCTGCGGGACGCCTCCGCGCACCTGGCCGCCATCGCCGACGCCGGGACGGAGGAGGTCCGGATCGCCGAGGAGGACGGGGAGGTCGTCGTCAGCCACGCCAACGAGGCGGACCTGACCGACGAGACCGCCGCCGCGATCCGCGCGTTCGCGATGGGGCTGTTCCGCCGGCGGCTCTCCGAGGCCACCCGGCAGGACCTGGTCCCCGTCCGGGTGGCGTTGGCGGCCCGTGCTCCCCGGCGGCACCGCGCGCTGCGCGAGCTCTACGGCGGGGCGCCGGTCGAGTTCGACGCCCCGATCTCCTCCGTCACCTTCGCCGCCGCCGACCTCAGGGCCGCCAACCCCCTTGCCCAGCCGGGGCTTTCGGCCGTCCTGCGGGCGCACGCGGAGCAGAGCGTCGCCACCGCCGTCCCGCTGCACAGCTGGCTGGACCTGTTCCGGATCGCCCTCGCGGCGGCGGAGCGGGAGGGCGGGCCGACCCTCACCGCGGTGGCGCAGCGGCTGGCGATCGGCCCGCGCACCCTCCAGCGCCGCCTGGACGAGCACGGGAGCACCTGGCGGGAGGAGCTGCAGGCCGTCCGCCGCACCCGGGCCCTGGAGCTGCTGCGGGGCACGGAGTTGAGCACCGAGGCGATCGCCGCCCGCACCGGCTACGCCGACGCCCGCGCCCTGCGCCGCGCGGTCAGGAGGTGGTCCGGCAGCAGCCCCAGCGCCCTGCGCGAGGCCGAGGGGCTGTCGCCTTGACGGGGCCCGGCCGGTGACCGAGGTGGTCACCGGCCGGGCCCCGAGGGCGCGTCGGTGGAGGCGTCAGAAGGTGCGGCCCTCGGCCGCCATCTCGTCCAGCAGCGCCGGCGGCTCGAACCGCGGCCCGTACGCGGCCGCCAACTCCCGGGCGCGGGCGGCGAACCCGCCGACGCCGCCCTCGTAGCCGTTGATGTACTGGAGCACGCCGCCGGTCCAGGCCGGGAAGCCGATGCCGAGGATGGAGCCGACGTTGGCGTCCGGCACCGTGGTGAGGACGTCCTCCTCCAGGCAGCGGACCGAGTCGATCGCCTCGGAGAAGAGCATCCGCTCCTGCATGTCGCGGAACGGGATCTCCGCGCCGGGGCGGGTGAAGTGCTCGCGCAGGCCCGGCCAGAGGCGGGTGCGCTTGCCGTCCTCGTACTCGTAGAAGCCGGCTCCGCCGCTGCGGCCGGGGCGGTCGAACTCGGTGACCATCCGGTCGAAGACCTCGTCGGAGGGGTGGCCGGGCCAGACCCCGCCCGCCTCCTCGACGGCGCGGCGGGCCTCGTCGCGGATCTTGCGCGGCAGGGTGAGGGTCAGCTCGTCGAGCAGCGAGAGCACCTTCGCCGGGTAGCCGGCCTGGGCGGCGGCCTGCTCGATCGAGGCGGGCTCCAGGCCCTCGCCGACCATCGCCACGCCCTCGCTGATGAACTGTCCGATCACCCGGGAGGTGAAGAAGCCGCGGGAGTCGTTCACCACGATCGGGGTCTTCTTGATCTGCTGCACCAGGTCGAACGCGGCGGCCAGCGCCTCGTCGCCGGTCTGCGGCCCGCGGATGATCTCGACCAGCGGCATCTTGTCGACCGGCGAGAAGAAGTGCAGGCCGATGAAGTCGGCCGGGCGCTCGACCCCCTCCGCCAGCAGGCCGATCGGCAGGGTCGAGGTGTTGGAGCAGAGCAGCGCGTCGGGCGCGACCACGCCCTGGACCTCCTGGAACACCTTGTGCTTGAGCTCGGTGTTCTCGAAGACCGCCTCGATCACGGTGTCGCAGCCGGCCAGGTCGGCCGCCTCGGCGGTGGGGGTGATCCGGGCCAGGAAGGCGTCCCGCTCCTCCGCGGTCATCCGGCCGCGGGCCACCTGCTTCTCCAGCAGCCCGGCGGAGTAGGCCTTCCCGCGCTCGGCGGCCTCCACCGTGACGTCCTTGAGGAAGACCGTGAGGCCGGCCTTGGCGCAGGAGTAGGCGATGCCCGCGCCCATCATCCCGGCGCCGAGCACCGCGACCCGCTCGGCCTTCCGCTTGGCCGGCGAAGCCGGGCGGCTGGCACCGGAGTTGACGGCCTGCATGTCGAAGAACAGCGCCTTGATCATGTTCTTCGAGGTCTGCCCGCAGGCCAGCTCGGTGAAGTACCGGGCCTCGATCACGAAGGCGTTGTCCACGTCCACCTGGGCGCTCTCCACGGCGGCCGCGAGCACGTTGCGCGGGGCCGGGTAGGGGGCGCCGTTGATCTGCTTGCGCAGGTTGGCCGGGAAGGCGGGCAGGTTGGCGGCAAAGGCGGGGGTGGCGGGGGTGCCGCCGGGGATCTTGTAACCCTTGACGTCCCAGGGCTGGACGGCGGTCTCGTTCGCCTCCACCCAGGCGCGCGCCTTGGCGAGCAACTCGTCGGTGTCGGACACGAGTTCGTCGACCAGGCCGATCTCCAGCGCCTGCGCCGGGCGGTACTGGCGGCCCTGCAGCAGCACCTTCAGCAGCGCGTCGGTGATGCCGAACATCCGGACCGTGCGGACCACCCCGCCGCCGCCGGGCAGCAGGCCCAGCGTCACCTCGGGCAGGCCGATCTTGCTGCCGGGCGCGTCCAGCGCGATCCGGTGGTGGCAGGCCAGGGCCAGCTCCAGGCCGCCGCCGAGGGCCGCGCCGTTGATGGCCGCGACCACCGGCCGGCCGAGCGTCTCCAGGGTGCGCAGCGAGCGCTTGATCCGCATCGAGTTGTCGAACACCCGCTGGGCGTCGGCGGGTTGGGCCGCGGAGATGAGGCGCAGGTCGCCGCCGGCGAAGAAGGTCTTCTTGGCCGAGGTGATGATGACACCACGGAGGCCGTCGAAGTCCTTGAGGCGCTGGACGGTCTCCTCGAACGCGGCGGTGAAGGCGGCGTTCATGGTGTTGGCGGACTGGTCCGGGTCGTCGAGCACCAGGGTGACCACACCGGCCTGGTCCTGCTCCCAGCGAATGGGGGTGACGGAAGTCATGACTGAGGTCTCCAGAAGTGTCGGGTGGTCAGATGCGCTCGATGACGGTGGCGATGCCCATCCCGCCGCCGACGCACAGGGTCACCAGGCCGTAGCGCTGCTCGCGGCGCTCCAGCTCGTCCAGCACCGTGCCGATCAGCATCGCGCCGGTGGCGCCCAGCGGGTGGCCGAGGGCGATGGAGCCGCCGTTGACGTTCACCTGGTCCGGCCGGAAGCCGAGCTCGCGCACGAAGCGCAGGGCGACGGCGGCGAAGGCCTCGTTGATCTCCACCAGGTCGATGTCGGCGGCGGTCAGACCGGCCTTCGCCAGTGCCTTGCGGGTGGCCGGGGCGGGGCCGGTGAGCATGATGGTGGGCTCGGAGCCGGAGACGGCGGCGGAGACGATCCGCCCGCGCGGGCGCAGCCCGTACCGCTCGCCGACCTCGCGCGACCCGATCGCGACCAGCGCCGCGCCGTCCACGATGCCGGAGGAGTTGCCCGCGTGGTGGACGTGGTCGATGGCCTCGACCCAGTGGTACTTCTGCAGGGCGACGGCGTCGAAGCCGCCCATCTCGCCGATGGCGGCGAAGGAGGGCTTGAGGCCGGCCAGGGTCTCCACCGTCGTCCCCGGGCGGATGAACTCGTCGCGCTCCAGCACCACCAGGCCGTTGCGGTCGCGCACCGGCACCACCGAGCGGTCGAACAGGCCGTCGGCCTGGGCCTTGGCGGCGCGGGCCTGGGACTCGGCGGCGAAGGCGTCCACGTCGGCGCGGGAGAAGCCCTCGATGGTGGCGATCAGGTCGGCGCCGATGCCCTGCGGGATGAAGGAGGTCTCGTAGGCGGTCATCGGGTCGGCGAACCAGGCACCGCCGTCGGAGCCCATCTTGACCCGGCTCATCGACTCCACGCCGCCGGCCAGGATGAGGTCCTCCCAGCCCGAACGGACCTTGGCCGCGGCCTGGTTGACAGCCTCCAGGCCGGAGGCGCAGAAGCGGTTCTCCTGCACGCCGGCCACGGTGTCCGGCAGGCCGGCCGCGATGGCGGCCACCCGGGCGATGTCGGAGCCCTGGTCGCCGATCGGGCTGACCACGCCGAGCACGATGTCGTCGATCGCGGCCGGGTCCAGGCCGGGCAGGCGGCGCTGGATCTCGTGGATCAGGCCGACCACCAGGTCGATCGGCTTGGTGGCGTGCAGCGAACCGTTGGCCTTGCCCCGGCCGCGCGGAGTGCGGATCGCCTCGTAGACGTACGCTTCGGTGGTCACGGTGTGGGTGCCTTTCAGCCGAGGATGGAGCGGCCGATGATCTCTTTCATGATCTCGGTCGTGCCGCCGTAGATGGTCTGGATCCGGCCGTCGGTGAACGCCTTGGCGACCGGGTACTCCGTCATGTAGCCGTACCCGCCGTGCAGTTGGAGGCAGCGGTCGGCGGTGCGCTTCTGCAGTTCGGTGGCCCACCACTTGGCCATCGAGGCGTCCACCGGGGTGAGCGCCCAGCGGTTGTGCTCGGTGATGCAGCGGTCCACGAAGGTCCGGGTGACGGCGCACTCGGTGGCCAGCTCGGCGATCTCGAAGCGGACGTGCTGGAGCTTGGCCAGCGGGCGCCCGAAGGCGGTGCGCTGCTTGACGTACTCGGTGGTGAGCTCGACCAGGTGCTCGGCCCCGGCGATCGCGGCCACCGCGATCGCCAGGCGTTCCTGGGCGAGGTTGCGCATCAGGTAGTAGAAGCCCTGGTTCAGCTCCCCGAGGAGGTTCTCCTTGGGGACCCGGACGTCCTGGAAGAACAGCTCGGCGGTGTCCTGGGCCTTCTGGCCGATCTTGTCGAGGTTGCGGCCGCGCTCGAAGCCGGGCATCCCGCGCTCGACCACGAACAGGCTGAGGCCGTGCGCTCCGCCCTCCTCGGTGGTCTTGGCGACCACCACCACGAGGTCGGCCAGGATGCCGTTGGAGATGAAGGTCTTGGCGCCGTTCAGCAGGTAGTGGTCGCCCTTGTCCTCGGCCCGGGTAGTGATGCCCTGGAGGTCGGAGCCGGTGCCGGGCTCGGTCATCGCGATGGCGGTGATCAGCTCGCCGGAGCAGAAGCCGGGCAGCCAGCGGCGCTTCTGCTCCTCGGTGGCCAGCTGGCTGAGGTAGGGGCCGATGATGTCGTTGTGCAGGCCGATCGCCAGGCCGCTGGCCCCGGCCCGGACGAACTCCTCGGCCAGCACGGCCGGGTAGCGGAAGTCGCCCTCGCCGCCCCCGCCGTACTCCTCCTCGACGGCCAGGCCGAGCAGGCCCTGCCGCCCGGCGGCCAGCCAGGCCGAGCGGTCGACGATGCCGTCCTTCTCCCAGCGGTCGTGGTGCGGCAGCACCTCCTTGGCCAGGAAGGCCCGGACGGTCTCGCGGAACGCCTCGTGCTCCTCGGTGTAGATCTCGCGCTGCACGGCTCCTGCTCTCAACTGGAGGGGGTGTGAAGGCTCTTGACGTCCCAGTCGCGCGCCACCTGCTCGGTGTGCGCGCCGGGGAGGGCCGGCGGGCGGTGCACCGAGCCGGGGGTGACGGAGAACCGGGGCGCCGGGGCGGGCTGGGTGACGCCGCCCCCGGTGAGGTAGGTGCCCCGGGCCACCAGGTGCGGGTGGACGGCGGACTGACCGAGCGTCAGCACCGGGGAGGTGCAGGCGTCCGTGCCCTCGAAGAGCTCGGTCCACTCGGCCTGGGTGCGGGTGGCGAACCGGGCCGCGACGGCCGCCCGCAGTTCGGGCCAGCGGGCCATCTCGAACTGGCCGGGCGCGTCGGCGGGGAGCTCCAGCAGCCGGGTGAACTCGGCCCAGAACTGGGGCTCCAGCGCGCCGACCGCCATGTACCGGCCGTCCGAGGTGCGGTAGGTGGCGTAGCACGGGGCGCCGCCGTCCAGCAGGTTGACGCCGCGTCCGTCCTGCCAGAGCCCGGCGCCCAGCAGACCCCAGAGCATGGTGGTCAGGTGTGCGGCGCCGTCCACGATGGCGGCGTCCACCACCTGGCCGGTGCCGGTGAGTTCGGCGTGCCGCAGGCCGGCCAGCAGGCCGACCACCAGGTAGAGCGAGCCGCCCGCGTAGTCGCCGAGCAGGTTGGCCGCCCAGGCGGGCGGGCCGTCCGCCGGGCCGGCCAGGCCGAGCACCCCGGCGGTGGCGGTGTAGCCGAGGTCGTGCCCGGCCCGCTGGGCGAGCGGACCGCCCTGGCCCCAGCCGGTCATCCGGCCGTAGACCAGTGCGGGGTTGCGGGCCAGGCAGGCCTCCGGGCCGACCCCGAGGCGCTCGGCGACGCCCGGGCGGTAGCCCTCGATCAGCAGGTGGGCGCGCTCGACCAGGTCGAGCACCTGGCCCGGACCCTCGGGAGCCTTGAGGTCCACGAGGACCGAGCGCTTGTTCCGGTTGGTCAGGTCGTGCTCGGGGGCGGGGCCGAGCGGGGACGGACCCGGGCGGTCCACCCGGACCACGTCCGCCCCGAGGTCGGCGAGCAGCATCGCGGCGAACGGGCCGGGCCCGATGCCGGCCAACTCCACCACCCGCACCCCGGCGAGTGGTCCCCGGTTGGTCGAACCGTCCACAGCCGTCCTCTCGTCTTTGACAGTGGGGCTGTCACAGTCGCGATGATAGACAAGTGACCCGGCGGTAACAAGGCTTCGGCGCACGGGTCGCGGATCCGGTTCGACCGGCCTCCCGCCCGCCTTGAAATCGGCCGTGCACAGGCGGAGGCTGGGCCTTGAACGATCCACCCGGAATGAGGTGATCGACCATGCGAAACCAGTGGAACGTCGCCCTCGTCTTCGAGGAGGACGAGAACCGCACCACCTGCACCGCCTCGCTGGAGGGCTTCAGCGCCCCCGGCGTCCGCGGCCTCGGCATCGCCCGCCGCAACCCGGACGACGCCCCCGACTCCACCGTCGGAGAGGAGCTGGCCGCGGCCCGCGCCTGCTCCAACCTGGCCCACGAGCTCATCCTCAAGGCCGCCTCCGGCATCGAGTCCCACACCCACCGCGAGGCCCGTCTGCTCTTCTGACGGAGCCTCACCCGCCCGGTGAACGCACGGAGGCCCCGCCGTGACGGCGGGGCCTCCGGTGTGCGGACGGTCTAACGAGCGGTGGGCGGGCGTCGCTCCAGGAAGCCGGGCCGCCAGTGCGGCAGGACGGCGGCGAGCAGCGCGAACCCGGCCAGCAGCGCGACGGCGAGGACGTGGTGGCCGGAGTTCCACAGGTGGGCGGCGGCCGAGAGCAGCATCAGGGCGAGCACCGGCACCCCCGCCACGGCCGCCGCCGCCGGACCCGGCCGGCCGCGCAGCAGCGCGGGCACGGCGACGGCGAGCAGCGTGAGCTCCGTCGCACCGAGCAGCAGGGCCAGCACGACGCTGGGCGCCCCCGCACCGAGGATCCGGAACGGCCCCAGCCCGAGCGCCGTGTTCAGCAGCACACCGCCGACCAGCAGACCCGCCAGAGAGCTCAGGCGCCGCCCCCTGGTCGGCGGCCCGAGCAGGTCCCGGGGCGCGGCCATCAGGATCAGCAGCCAGATCACCTGAGGCCCGTACCAGGCCGCCATCCTGGCGAGCAGCCGGGGGCCGTCCCCGTAGGACCAGCTCGTCGACAGCAGCGACTCGACCACCACGTGGCCCAGGACCGCCAGCAGGCCCAGCGGCGCCAGCGCCCGGGCCGCGGTCCAACGGCCGGTGGCGGCCGCGACGGCCACCACCAACAGGAGGAGCAGGCCCGCCCGGCCGAGCCAGTAGCCGAAGCCCGGCAGGGTGTCCACCGGCGCGGCGATCAGCCAGTACAGGGGCCACCCGCGCTGCAGGGAGACGACCACGCCGTCCACCTCCTCCGCCAGCGTGCCCGCCACCGCCGCCACCCCCGCGAACGGCGCTGCCAGAGCAGCCAGTTGAGCCAGTGTCCGGTCCGACCCGAGCCCGAGCCGCATCCGCAGGCCGTGCCCGGCCAGATCGACCCACTCCCGCGCGGCCGACCAACGCCCCTGCCCGGCGGTGGCGTCCGCGAAGACCGCCGCCAACTCGGCGCCCTCGCCCCGGCGGTAGGACCCCGGGTGGAGGCGCATCGCCACCCGCACCCCGAGGCCGCTCATCCCACTCGCCCCACTCGCCCCACTCACGAAGCGAATCCCGGACGCAGCTGCGCGGCGCGGCCCGAGGACAGCCGTCGGTCGGCCTCGGCCACCACCGCGCGCAGCCGTTCGGCCTCGCGCTCCAGCACCTCCCGCCCGCCGTCGGTGAGCCCGAAGGTCCGCCGTGCCCTGCCGTCGACCACTTCCTCCCCCTCCACCCGGACCAGTCCCTGCTTGAGCAGGCGTTCCAGGGCTCCGTAGAGCGTCCCGGCGCGGAGCTTCACGCGGCCCCCGGAGATCGCGGTGACCTCCTGGAGCAGCGCGTACCCGTGCCGGGGCGCATCGGCCAGCGCGGTGAGCAGGAGCAGTGTCGGCTCCTGCATCGAACGTTCCGTCATGCCTCTACATATACCGGTGAGTTGAATATACCGTCCAGAGGATCGGCGAATTCGGCACTCTTGACCCGGCCTCCCGCCCTCCACCAGGCTGGGCCCACTCCCTGCACCGCTGCCCGTCCACAACTCCCCATCAGGAGAAGGCAATGCGTGCACCCCACAGACAGTCCGCCACCCCCGCCGCCCTGCTCGGAGCCGTGGCCCTGGCCCTCGTCGGCCTGGTCACGGTCGTCCCCGCCGCCGCCGAGCCGCCACGCCAGCAGGTGGTGCGCAACGGCGACTTCGCCGAACCGCTGAGCTCCGGCTGGTCCTGCACCGGCGACGTGACCCTCACCGACCGGATCGTCGAGGGCCGCCCCGGACCCCACGAGCAGGCCGGCTGCACCCAGGCGGTCCGGGTCGTTCCCGGCTCCACCTACGAACTCACGGCCGAGGTCTCCGGGTCCTACGCCTTCGTCACCGTCGAGGGGGTCCCGAAGGTCCCCGACGGCAAGGTGACGCGCTGGGCCGACGGCCCCGGGTGGACCACCCTGACCGCCACCGTCTCCGTGGTCGCGGTCAACCAGGTGATCCTCTCCTTCCACGGCTGGTACGGCCAGGGACCCTTCCGGATCGGCCGGATCGCCATGACCGACGTGACGGCCCCCGGCGCCTGCGTCCTGACCACCCCGGCCTGGCCGCCGAGCCCGACCGTCAGCAGCCCGCGCCCGACGATCAGTCCGAGTCCGAGCCCGAGCCCCAGTCCCACGTGGACCGCCGACCCGAGCCCGAGCACCGAGCCGCGCCCGTACTGGACCTGGACCTGCACGCCGTCGCTCGCGGCCGGGTGACCCGGCGGTGACCCAGTACACCTAGCACCACGGATGGGGCGTGGTCCAGACCTCTGCACCTGATGGACATAGGGCATCCCTATGGGGTCATAGATCGGGAAAGGGTAGCCTAACCAGGAGCCGCCGGGCACCCTGGCGGTCAACGCTGCCCAGCCGAAGGATGCACGTATGTCCCGCCCCATCCGAGTGGCCATAGTCGGAGCCGGCCCCGCCGGCATCTACGCCGCCGACGCGTTGATGAAGTCCGAGGTCGCCGCCGACCCCGGTGTGTCGATCGACCTGTTCGAGCGCATGCCCGCGCCCTTCGGCCTGATCCGCTACGGCGTCGCCCCCGACCACCCCCGGATCAAGGGCATCATCACCGCGCTCCACCAGGTGCTGGAGAAGCCGCAGATCCGCCTGTTCGGGAACGTGGACTACCCCACCGACCTCTCCCTGGACGACCTGCACCGCTTCTACGACGCGGTGGTCTTCTCCACCGGCGCGATGGCCGACCGCGAGCTGAAGATCCCCGGCATCGAGCTGGACGGCTCCTACGGGGCGGCCGACTTCGTCTCCTGGTACGACGGCCACCCGGACGTCCCGCGCGAGTGGCCGCTGGAGGCGGAGAAGGTCGCGGTGCTCGGCGTCGGCAACGTCGCGCTGGACGTGGCCCGCATCCTGGCCAAGACCGCCGACGAGCTGCTGCCCACCGAGATCCCGGCCAACGTGTACGAGGGGCTCAAGGCCAACAAGGCGCTGGAGGTCCACGTCTTCGGCCGCCGCGGCCCGGCCCAGGCCAAGTTCAGCCCGATGGAGCTGCGCGAGCTGGACCACTCGCCGAACATCGAGGTCATCGTCAACCCCGAGGACATCGACTACGACGAGGGCTCGATCGCCACCCGCCGGGGCAACAAGCAGGCCGACATGGTCGCCTCCACCCTGGAGAACTGGGCGATCCGCGACATCGGCGAGCGCCCGCACAAGCTCTTCCTGCACTTCTTCGAGTCCCCGGTCGAGGTGCTCGGCGAGAACGGCGAGGTCACCGGCCTGCGCACCGAGCGCACCGAGCTCGACGGCACCGGCAACGTCAAGGGCACCGGCGCGTACACCGACTGGGACCTGGGCGCCGTCTACCGCGCCGTCGGCTACCTCTCCGAGGAGCTGCCCAAGCTGCCCTGGGACGCCGTCTCCGGCACCGTGCCGCACGAGGCCGGCCGGGTCATGGAGGCCGGGCACCACCTGCCGTCCACCTACGTCACCGGCTGGATCAAGCGCGGCCCGGTCGGCCTGATCGGCCACACCAAGGGCGACGCCAACGAGACCGTGGGCTGCCTGATCGAGGACTTCCGGGCCGGCGCGCTCCGCACCCCGGACGCCCCGCAGGAGGACGCCGTCCTCGCGCACCTGACGGCCAACCAGGTCGCGTACACCACCTGGGACGGCTGGAAGCTGCTGGACACGTACGAGAAGGCGCTCGGCGAGCCGCAGCAGCGCGAGCGGGTCAAGGTGGTGGAGCGCGAGGAGATGCTCCGCGCCAGCGGGGTGACCCTCCCTCAGGAGTAGCACCGCTTCCCCCTCCGGGGGGAGCCGGTTCCTGACCAGGGCGGAGGCCCCGGGCGGGCGCCGGACGGGAGGGTGGACCCATGGACCTCACCCCGTCCGGCGCACTGCGCCGGGGCATCTGCGCACTCACCGTCGCGGCCACCGTGCCGTACCTGACCCTCAAGACCCTCTGGCTGTGCGGCAGCACGATCGGATTCGGCCCGGACGCCGAGATCGCCCACTCCGGCGCGCTGTGGGCCGCCAACCTGGTCACCTTCGTCATGGACGCGGTGGCGGTCGTCCTGGCGCTGGCCTTCGTCCGCCCCTGGGGCCGGCGGATCCCGGCCGGGCTGGTGCTCTTCCCGGCCTGGGTCGGCAGCGGGATGCTGGGCGCCCTGCTGATCGAACTTCCACTGATCTTCGGCACCGAGCTGCTGCTCGGCACCGAGCCCTCGGTCGACCCGCAGGGCTGGCTCCAGCCCTGGGTGTTCGCCGTGGTCTACGGCGGCTTCGCGGTCCAGGGGGTCGCCCTGCTGGCCGGCTTCGCCCTGCACGCCCGGGAGCGCTGGGCCGGGCTGCTCTCCGACCGGATCGGCGACCTGCCCCGCACGGCCACCCTCGGACTGCAGCGCACCCTCGCGGTGACCGCCGCAGGGCTGGCCCTGCCGCTTGCCGCCGCCCGGCTCTACTGGGCGCTCGGCGGCCACCTGGCCCGCCCACTACGGCTGTTGGACGGCCACCGCCCCGCCAGGATCATCGACGCCGTCACCGCCGTGCTGCTGCTGGCCGCCTGCACCGCGTTCCTCTGGGTGGTGCTGCGCCGCACCCCGCAGCGCCGGCTGGCCCCCGCCCTGCTGACCGGCTGGCTGGCCGGCGGCGCGGTCTTCGCCTGGGGCGCGTGGAACGTCTTCGTCTGGCTGCTCCAGCCCGACCTCCCCGAGCGGACCGACACCGTGCCACCGGCCGGGCAGTTGGCCGAGGCGGCGCAGGCCGGGATCGGCGGGCTGCTGCTGGTGACCGGGGCCCTGGTCCTGATCGAACGTGCGCACGCCGCCGCTGACATAGGGTCAGCTGCGTGAGACCGACCGGCAAGTGGGGGGCGGAGGAAGGAGCGGTGTTGGGGTGCGTGGCTCGGCGGCGCCGAGGAGGGAGTCCATGCGGAGCATCGGCGACCGACTAGAAGCCGGCGAAGGGCCCCTCCTGCCCATTGGCGGGCAAGGAGGGCGCGTGCCCCGGCACCGCGACGCCGCCCCCCACTTGCCGGTCGGTCTGCGTGCACTGATCGGACGCAGGGCGGCGCTCCGCTGGGTGCACCTGGTGCTCGGCGGAGCCCTCCTGATGCCCTTCTGGCTGCTCTGCCTGGTGCTGGTCTCCACCGCCCGGGGGCTGAACGACACGCGCGGGGACCTGTGGGCGCAGTTCGAGGCCTTCGCGGTGGCCCTGCCGCTCGCCGCCGCCGTGGCGCTGCTGCTGCCGGCCGTCCGGGTCCTGGAGGCCACCGCCGCCCGGGCCCTCGGACTGGCCGACGGACGGGAGTTGACGGTCACCGCGTCACGGTCCTGGGCCGCCCGGCGGCGCACCGCCGCCTGGTTCGTCCAGCACCTGTTCTGCGGCGGGGTGGTCTCGGGGATGTCGCTCTCCGTCCCGCCGGCGGTCTGCGTGCTGCTGCTCTTCCCGGACCAGGCTGCGGTGCGGGAGCTGTTCGGACCGCTCGGGGTGGCGCCGCAGCTGGTCGCGCTCGGGCTGGTGGCACTGGTGCTGCTGACCAACGCCGGGGCCGGGGCCTGGCTGGCCCGCACCGCGGTGCCGCTGCTCGGGCCGACGCCCGGCGAGCGGCTCGCCGCGGCCGAACGGCGCGCCCTGGAGCTGGCCCAACGCAACCGGCTGGCGCGGGAGTTGCACGACTCCGTCGGCCACGCACTGAGCGCCGTCGGGATCCAGGCGGCGGCGGCCGGGCGGGTGCTGCGCAGCGACCCGGAGTTCGCCGAGGAGGCGCTCAAGGCGATCGAGGAGACCGCCCGGGCCGCGGTGGCCGAGCTGGACACCGTGCTCGGCCTGCTCCGCGAGGAGCCCGAGCCCACCGCCGGCTCCACCGCTCCCACCCTGGCCGGGCTCGGCGCCCTGCTGCGGCAGATGGAGCTGGCCGGGGTCGCGGTCTCCGCGCGGGTCGGACCCGGGACGGGCGAGCTGCCGGCCGAGGTCTCCCGGGCGGCGTACCGGATCGTCCAGGAGGGGCTGACCAACGTGCTGCGCCACGCGGGGCGGGTGACCGCCGAGCTGCGGCTCGAAGTGGTCTCCGGTGCACTGGAGTTGGAGCTGGCCAATCCGCCCGGCGAGGACCGGCCGAGCCGTCCGGGCGGCGGGCGGGGGTTGGCCGGGATGGCCGAGCGGGCCGCGGTGCTGGGCGGCACCTGCGGCGCAGGCGTGGACACCGACGGCCGCTGGCGGCTCACCGCCCGGCTGCCGCTGAACAGTTGAACCGAACGAGCAGGGGGCCGGGACATGACGGTGCGCGTGGTGATCGCCGACGACGAGCGGCTGGTGCGGATGGGCCTACGGGCCATCCTGAACGCCGAACCGGACCTGGAGGTGGTCGGGGAGGCCGCCAACGGTGCCGAAGTCGTCTCCCTGGTCCGGGAGTTGCGGCCGGACGTGGTGCTGATGGACGTCCGGATGCCGCAGGTGGACGGCATCCGCGCCACCGAACAGTTGGTCTCCACCCTCGACCCGGCGCCCCGGATCCTGGTGGTCACCACCTTCGAGAACGACGACCACGTCTACGACGCCCTCCGGGCCGGGGCCGCCGGCTTCCTGCTCAAGCGCGCCAGCGCCGACGAGATGGTCCAGGCCGTCCGCCTGGTCGCCCGCGGCGACTCCCTGCTCTTCCCCGCCGCCATCCGCGACCTCGCCACCGCCCGCCGCCCCGCCCGCCCCGACGCACGCACCCGCCGCCTCACCGACCGCGAGTCCCAGGTCCTGCGCCTGATGGCCGCCGGCCTCAACAACGCCGAGATCGCCGCCCACCTCGTCGTCAGCCCCGAGACCGTCAAGACCCACGTCGGCGGCATCCTCACCAAACTCGCCGCCCGCGACCGCACCCAGGCCGTCATCACCGCCTACCAGGAGGGCTTCGTCAGCCCCTGACCCGCCCGGGCCGCCTCCTCCAGGAGTGACCACCCGTCAAGCTCCACGGCGGGACCGCCCGGCGCCCAGCCACCCGCCAGCGCGGCGTCGAGCAAGGCCCTGACGGCCCCCGGCTCGTGCAGGTTCAGCCCGGCGCCCCTGACGTACCCGACGTCGCCGGAGCCGAGCGGCGCCCCTCCCGGCACGTACCGGTCCGGGCCGTCGGCGAAGACGATGCGCAGCAGGCCGCTCTCCCCTGCGGGCTGGGGGTGCAGGGTCAGTCTCTCCTCGCAGCCCTCCGGCCGGTGGCGGTGGCGGAGCGTCCAGAGGTACCTGGTGCCGTCGGCGGTCAGGCGGCGCGGGGCGTTCGGCTTGCGGGGCACGGGGTGATCGTACGCCGGTGACCAGGCGCCTTCCGTGGGTCGGCTACCCGCAGGTAGAGTGCGGCGACCATGCCAACACTCGACCACGGACTGGTGAACAACATGTCGGTCTGGACCCGCCCCTCACTCTGGTGGCGAGCGGCCATCGTGCTCTCGGCCGGGCTCGGGCTGATCCTCAGCAACAGCTCGCTGGTGTACTTCACCATCGAGAGCAACGTGATCGTGCTCGGGTACTTCCTCGGGGCCGTCTACTGGATGGTGAAGCGCTCCACCGTCGAGGCGCCCGCGCCGCGGCTGCGCGGGGCGGTGACGCTGTACATCACCATCACCGGCCTGGTCGCGCACATCCTGCTGAACAAGGGGGCCAACCCGCTGCCGGGGCTGGTGAACGGCGAGAACCTGGTGCAGGAGTGGTCCAGCTTCTTCCTGCACTACGTCACGCCCGTGCTGGTGCTGGGCGACTGGCTCTGCCTCAAGCCGCGCAACGCCTCCCGCTGGAAGGACCTGCCGCTCTGGCTGGCCTTCCCGCTCGGCTACGCCGCCGTCACCATCGCCCGGGCCCTGCTCTTCCCGGACTTCCCGGTCAAGTACCCGTACTTCTTCCTGGACCCGAGCGAGAAGGGCTACGGCTGGGTGTCGCTCCAGATCGTCCAGCTGACCTTCGAGTTCATCGCGCTGGCGGCGCTGGTGGTGGGCCTCGACCGGCTCGGCACGCTGGTCGCGCGCAGGCTGAAGCCGGCCGAGGCCTGAGAGCCGGTCAGATCCCCCAGGAGGCGCGCAGCTTCGCGAACTCCTCGTGGAAGGCCGGGAAGGTCTTCCGCACGCATCCCGGGTCGTCGAAGGTGACGCCCGGGGTGCGCAGCCCGGCCACCGCGAAGGACATCACGATCCGGTGGTCCCCGAAGGTGGCGATCTCGACCGGCTTCGGCGCGCCCGGCTTGATCTCGATCCAGTCCCGGCCGGTCTCCACCTCGATGCCCTGGGCCCGCAGGTTCTGCGCGCAGGCCTCCAGGCGGTCGCACTCCTTGACCCGGGTGTTGTAGACGTCCTCGATCCGCACCGGCCCGTCGGCGAACGGCGCGATGGCGGCCAGCGTCGGCATGGTGTCGGAGATGTCCCGCATGTTGACGGTGATCCCGGACAGCCGCCCGCCGGGAGCACCGGCCACGGTCACCTCGTCCTCGCCGATCCGGACCTCCGCCCCCATCCGCTCCAGCACCTCGACGAACTTCAGGTCACCCTGGAGCGCGCCCTTGCCGAGGCCGGGCACCGTCACCTCACGGCCCGTCAGGGCGGCGGCGGCGAAGACGTAGCTCGCGGTGGAGGCGTCCGGCTCGACCGGGTACTCGACGGCGGTGTAGCCGCCCGGCGGCACCACGAAGACCTTGCCGTCCCCCTCGCGCCCGACCTCCACGCCGAAGCTGCGCATCATGGCGAGGGTGATCTCGACGTAGGGCACCGAGACCAGGTCGGTGACGGTGATCCCCAGGCCCTGCTCGGTGAGCGGGCCGAGCAGCAGCAGGGCGGTCAGGTACTGCGAGGAGAGCCCGGCGTCCAGGGTGAGCTCGCCGCCCTTGACGCCGCGCGCGCTGATCCGCAGCGGGTGGTGGCCCTCGTTCTCCTCGTGCACCAGCACCACGCCGAGCTCGCGCAGCGCCTCGGTGAGCGGGCCGACCGGGCGGCGGCGCATCTGCGCGGAGGCGTCGAAGCGGAACTCGCCGTGCCCGGCGGCGGCCAGCGCGGGAAGGAAGCGGGCGGTGGTGGCACCGTCGCGGCAGTAGACGTCGGCGTCGTTGGCGGGGCCCTGCGGGCGGCCCTCGACGATCCAGTCCTGGCCGTCCTCGGTGACCGCGTAGCCGAGCGCGGCGAGGCCGGCCGCGAAGCCCTCGGTGTCGTCGGAGTGCAGCGGGCGGCGCAGCCTGGTGCTGCCGTCGGCGGCGGCGGCCAGGAACAGCGCGCGGGCCGTCACCGACTTCGATCCGGGAATCTCGACTACCGTCACGGCGTCCTCCAGGGCGCGGTTGGTCCAGCGGGCGGGGGTGGTCCGGGCTCTGCCTCCCGGGCACCGCACTGCCTCCCGGGACGGCCCGGTGCGGGGCGCGGCGGTGCCCGGCGGACACCCGGGGACGCCCGCCCGGCCCGGTCCGGAAGACGCCCCCATCCTCTCCCGCCGCCGCGCCGGCACGCCGACCGGTCCGAGGTGTGGACCGGTCGGCGGACGGCAGGTGACGAGGAGCGGGACGGACACCGTCTGTTCGGGCCGCCCCGTTCTGACGCTGTCTCAGCCGACCGTGGCCCCCGTGCGGCGGGCCGGGGCGGCGGGGGCCAGTCTGCCGCTGCGGTGCAGGGCGGCCAGCCCGGCGGCCGCCGCCAGGCCGAGGACGGTCAGGCCGAGCCAGGTCGCGGCGGGGGCGAGGTCCAGCGCGGCGCCGACCGCGAGGTTCCCCAGGGTGATGCCGATCCCGCAGACGGTGTTGTAGAGCCCGTAGTGGGTGGCCACCAGCCGGCCCTCGGCGAGCGAGACCACGGTGTCCATCTCGAACGGGTAGGCCAGCATGGTCCCCAGCGTGAGCAGCGCGGCGGCCAGCACCGGCGGGCCGAGCGCGAGCGCCAGCCGGGCCGGACCGGGCCCGGGCGGCGGGACGGCGGCCGCCGCCGCGAGCGGCAGGAAGGCCGCCGCCATCGCCAGCAGACCCGCCGTCAGGGAGCGCCCGGGCGGCCAGGTCCGCCGGCACCAGGCCGTCAGCCGGGTCTGGCCGAGGACGGTGGCCAGCCCGGAGACCACGAAGAGCGCCGCGACCGCCGGCGCGGCCGCCTCGCCGCCGATCCGCCGGACCTCCAGCGGCAGTGCCAGGTAGACCTGGAAGGAGAGCACGTAGGAGCCGGTCATCGCGAGGGCGAAGAGCAGGAACCTCCGGTTGCCCAGCAGCCCGCGCCACCGCACCGGCTCACCGCCGCCGCGCTCGGCCGGCCGGTGCGGCAGGCTGCGCACCTGGACGGCGCTGAGCACGGCGAAGACCGCCGCCGCGGCCAGGCAGGTGAGGCGGAAGTCCAGCCAGGTGAGGGCCAGTCCGGCCAGCGGGCCGAGCAGGATGCCCGCCTGGTAGAAGACGTTGAACAGGGCGAAGGCCTCCACCCGGCGCTCCCCCGCGTCGGCCGCCACGTACGCGCGCACCGCCGGGTTGAACAGCGCGCCGGCCAGCCCGGTGGCCGCCGAGGCGGCGAGCAGCGCGGGGACGGAGTCGACCAGGCCGAGCACCGCGAAGCCGACGGTGCGCAGGGCCAGGCCGGCGACGATCAGCGGCTTGTAGCCGAAACGGTCCGCCAGGGCGCCGCCGGCCAGGAACATGCCCTGCTGGCTGAGGTTGCGCACGCCGAGCACCAGGCCGACCGTCCAGCCGGCCAGGCCGAGGGTGCCGGAGAGGTGCTGGGCCAGGTAGGGCATCAGCATGTAGAAGCCGAGGTTGATGGTGAACTGGTTGACCATCAGCAGCCGGACGCTGCGCTCGAACGAGCGGTACCCGGCCCGTCCGCCGCTCACCGGGCCTCCCCCAGCGGGTCGGTGACGGTGCGGCAGCGGGTCCAGCGGGTGACCTCGCGCTCGCCGGGGTGGGTGATCTCGTCGGGGTGCTCGGCGGTCGCGCCGTCCAGCAGGCCGTGCGGGCGGCAGTACTCGTCGTTGTAGACGGTGGAGAGGTAGCGGTGCGGGCCGTCGGGGAAGATCGCGGCGATCCGGGTGCCGGGCGGTTCGGTCCGGGCGGCCCAGGCGGCGACCAGGGCGACGGCGCCCACGCTCCAGCCGCCGGAGGCGTACGCGGAACGGGCCAGCGCCCGGCAGGCCCGCACGGCCTCGGGAGCGGCCACCCAGTGCACCTCGGCGAACTGCTCGTAGGCGACGTTGCGCGGGTGGATGGAGCTGCCGAGGCCGCGCATCAGCCGACCGCGGGCGGGCTGGCCGAAGATGGTGGAGCCGGTGGTGTCCACCCCGATCACCTTGAGCTCGGGGTAGTACTCGCGCAGCACCCGGCTCACCCCGGCGGAGTGGCCGCCGGTGCCGACGCTCGCCACCAACACGTCCACCCGGCCGAGTTGGGCCACCAGCTCCTCGGCCAGCGGCTCGTAGGCGGCGACGTTGTCGGGGTTGGCGTACTGGTCGGGGCACCAGGCGGTGGGGTCGGCGGCCAGCAGCTCGGCCACCCGCAGGCGGCGGGCCTCCTGCCAGCCGCCGGTGGGGTGCGGCTCGCTCACCAGGTCGACGGTGGCGCCCTGGGCGGTGAGCAGCCGGTGCACGTCGGGCTCCAGCCCCGGGTCGGTGACCACGGTGACGGGGTGGCCGTGGATCTGTCCCGCCAGCGCCAGCCCGAGGCCGAGGGTGCCGCTGGTGGACTCCACGATCCGGGCGCCGGGCCGGAGTTCGCCGCGCTCGCGGGCCCGGCCCACCATGTGCAGGGCCGGGCGGTCCTTGATGCCGCCGGGGTTGAAGCCCTCCAGCTTGGCCCAGAAGCCCTGGGCGCAGCCGGTGAACGGTTCGCCGATCCACACCACGGGCGTGTGGCCGACGGCGGCGGCCAGCGAGCGCCCGGTGCCGGCGGTACCGCCGGTCGTGCGGGGAAGGGTGGCGGGGGTGAGCACCGCCGTGTCGAGGGAACGCGTGATCGTCACTGCTCTGCTTCCTGCTGACGGATGATCGGTCGGCGGGCACGCCCGTCACCCCCACTGGTCGGCGGGGTAGGGCGTGGGGTTCCGCTAGACCCGGTGCAGGCAGAGCGTGGTGAGCAGGGTGCGGCCGTGTCTCGCGCCGGCCCGGCGAGTGCGCCTCGGCGCCGGGGCGGCCGGGCGGTTCCCGAGCAGCGCGACGGTCAGCAGGGCGACCAGTGCCAGGGCCGGGAGCAGCGGGGTCGGGGAGGCCAGCCACTGGGCGGACTCCTCCGCGCAGTGGTCGGGGACGGGCGGGGCGGGGGTGGCCCCACCCGGGCAGGCGTCCTGCGGGCCCAGCTCGAAGACCGTCAACACCCCGGCGGGGGCGGCCAGATGGGTGTGCGCGGAGGGACCGGCCGCCGAACAGGTCAGCGCGGCCAGCACCAGGGCGACCAGCGCCAGCAGCGCTCGGTACGGGGATGCACGCACAGGGTGACCATAACCCGGCCGCGGAGCCCACGGTCAACCGCCACTCGCTCAACTGGCAGGAACCGTACACGCGTTCGTCACCAAATCCCGACACCCGGAGACAGTCAGGAAGCTTTACTGTCCATCATCAGGGCGGCAGGATGACTGCCGTCCCACCCGCCCCCCGACCCGCAGGAGTTGGCAGCCGATGCGCACCCGCGTGCTCCCCACCGTCCTGACCGCCCTCGTCCTGACCCTCCCGGCCGTCCTCGTCCCGGTGACCTCGGCCCACGCCGCGCCGAGCTGGACCCTGCGCTGGTCGGCCGACCCGGCCCGCGACGGACTGCGCGCCTTCGAGACCGTCGAGGACGACCGTGCCGACTCGCACCCGTCCGGCGGCCCGCACATCAAGGTCTCGGGCGACGCCTACCGCTTCGACATGCACAAGGTGGACCGCGACTCCTACGACGACCGCCAGCGCCACGAGGTCACCGGCAACCGCACCTCCTCCTCCGACTTCCTGGAGTGGAAGTCGGGCCAGACCTGGCGCGTCACCTACTCGATGTACATCCCGAGCTCGCTGATGGCGACCACCACCTTCACCCACATCATGCAGACCAAGCAGCCGGGCAACGGCACCTCCCCGATCACCGTCACCTCGCTGCGCCGGGTGGACGGGAAGCAGACCATCGAGCACAAGGTGTTCGACGGCGACGTGCTGGTCGGCCGCACCGACCTCGAACCGCTCCAGAACAAGTGGGTCGACGTCGAGTACGAGATCAAGATCGGCGACAAGAAGGCCGGCTCGGTCCGCTGGGTGCTCAAGAGCGGCGGCAAGACCGTGGTCGACGCCACCAAGACCGGCGTGGACACCTTCCTGGCCGACCGGGTCCGCCCCAAGTGGGGCATCTACCGCTCGCTCGGCGACACCTCGGGCTCGCTGCGCGACACCTATCTGCTGCTCAGGAACATGAAGGCCTACCAGCTGAAGGCCTGACACCCCGTCACGGCAGCGGCTCGACCCGGACGCGGTCCAGCCACTGCCGGTACGCGCCGCCGTCGAACTCGCCCGCCCGGGGCGCCAGGACGGTCGCGGCGGACAGCGCCACCGCACGGCGCAGCCGGTCCGGCCAGGGCTCGTCCCGGACCAGGCCCAGGGTGAGGGCGGCCACGGCCGCGTCGCCCGCGCCGGTGGGGTTGCCGGGGACCGGCTCCGGCGGGGCGGCGAGCCAGCTGCCGCGGTCCGTCACCGCGAGCAGCCCGTCGGGCCCGAGCGAGGCCGCCACCGCGTCGGCCCCGGCGGAGCGCAGCAGCGCGGCACCGGCCGCCGGATCGTCGGATCCGACGGCCGCCGCCAGCTCCTTGCGGTTGGGCTTCACCAGGGCCGGGCCCGCCGCCAGCCCGTGAGTCAGCGCCGCCCCGTCCGCGTCCAGCACGGCCGGGACGCCCCGCTCCCCGGCGAGCTCCACCAGCGTCCGGTACGCATCGGCGGGCAGTCCGCGCGGCAGGCTGCCGGAGAGCACCACCGCCCCGGCCCCGGCCAGCAGCCCCGCGTACCGCTCCAGGAAGGCCCGCCACTCCTCCTCGGTCACCACCGGCCCCGGCTCCAGATACATGGTGGCGTCGCCGTCCTCCTGCTCCACCACCGCGATGGTGCGCCGGCTCTCCCCGGCCACGGCCGCGAACTCCTCCGGCAGCCCGGCCCGCCCCAGCTCCTGACGGATCGCCGTCCCGGCCGCCCCGCCGGCCAGCCCGGTGACCACCACCTCGGCCCCGAGCGCGTGCAGCACCCGGGCCACGTTGACCCCCTTGCCGCCCGCCTGCTCGGCCACCTCCCGCACCCGGTTGCTCCCGAAGCGGGCCACCCGGGGCAGGTGGTAGGTGACGTCGAGGGCGGCGTTGAGGGTGACGGTCAGGATCACGACAGACTCCAGTGCTCATTGATGCTTGATTTATAGCTGGATCGAGCATCTTCGAGCAATACCGTCGGGCCCGGCCCTCGGTTGAGTACCGGTACTCAGGCGCCGGCCCCCGGGCCTGCCGGAGACTGGCCCGGTGAGTCGGACCTCGGGCAAGTGGCGCACGACACCGGCGGGGCACCAGACCCCGGTCCGGTACCAGTCCACCGGACACGCACTGGCCGAACTCGGCTGCCTGCTGGCCTCCCTGGCCTTCCTCAGCCTGCCCGTCCTGCTGCTCCTGGTGGCCGCCAAGCTCTTCCCCTCCCCCTGACCGGCCCTCACCCCCGCCCGGACGGCCGGGGCCGGAAGGCACCGCCGTAGGCGGGCAGCTCGATGGCCTGCCCGTAGCGCTCCAGCTGGGCCCAGGGCCGGTTCAGCCCCGAACTGCCGTACTGCCGCACCCGGGTGACGGCATCCAGGTCGAGGACGTCGACCAGGACCTCCTCCCCGCCGGCCGCCTGCTGACGCACCGTGCCCTCCGGGTCGACGATCGCGCTGTGGCCCACCCCGGCCGGGTCGGCGGCATTGAGGTTCACCACGTAGACCTGGTTGGTCCAGGCGTTGGCCCGGGCGCAGACCAGCTCCATCTCCCGGTCCCGGGTGGTGGTCAGGGTCGGCTGGATCACCACCTCGGCACCCAGCCAGGCCAGTTGACGGACCGTCTCGGGGAAGGAGCCGTCGTAGCAGATGGCCAGCCCGGCCCGGCCGATGCCCGGGAGGTCGAAGACCACGAACTCGTGGCCCGGCTCGGTGGTCTCGTAGGGCTGCCACGGGAAGACCTTCCGGTACCGGGCCGCGATCTCCCCCTGCGGCGAGACGGCGATCGCGGTGTTGAAGATCCGCCCGTCCGCGTCCCGTTCGTAGAGGCTGCCGGGCACCAGCCAGAGCCCGGTCTCCCGGGCCAGCTCGCCGATCCGGTCCGTGAGCGGGCCGGGGACGCTCTCCGCCACCTGCTCCATCCAGTCGGCCCGCGCCTGCAGCAGGGGCGCCTCGGCGGCCAGCAACAGCTCGGGCACGAGGACCAGTTGGACGTGCGGGAAGGTGGCGCGGACGGCCCGGACCTGGGCGGCGAACCGCTCCCAGGTGGCCTCGGGGTCGAAGGGGACGGGGGTGGTCTGGAGGGCGGCGATGGCCAGGGTGCGCATGGTCAGTGGTCCTTGACGGTCGGTCCGGCCACGCTGTCGCGGCCGGTGCGGAAGAAGGCGCGGAATCGGGCCCGGGCGAGCAGGGCCGCCGCCGCACCGAGCAGGATCGAGCCGACGCCCAGCAGGAAGACCCCGCCCACTCCGCCGACGGAGGTGGAGCCGTAGCCGGGGTCGACCATGTCGTAGGCGGTCCGGGCGAAGGCGGCGATCATCATCAGGCCGCCGGCCAGCGGCAGCAGGCCCCTGAACAGCAGGTCCCGGGCGGAGCGGCGCAGGGTGCGGCGGAAGTACCAGACGCAGGCCAGGCCGGTGACGCCGTAGTAGAGGGCGATCAGCAGGCCGACCGAGAGGATCGCGTCCCCGAGGAAGTCGGCGGAGAGCAGGGTCAGCAGGACCAGCACCACGGCTGCGGCCGCGCCGAAGACGGTGGTGCCGAACGCCGGGGTGCCGTGGCGGGGGTGGATCCGGGCGAAGCGCCGGGGCAGGGCTCCGTGCGAGGCCATCGACAGCGTCGCCCGGGAACTGCCGACCAGACAGGTGAGCAGGGCGGAGACGGCCGAGACGCAGACCGCCAGCTGCACCACCGTGGCGAGGCCGCCGCCGAGCACGGCCGGTGCGAGGGCGGCCAGCACGTCGGCCGCGTTGTCCGGGCTGCCGAGCCCTCCGCCCTCGGTGCCGGTCCCGGCGAAGGAGATCGCGGCGAAGGCGGTGAAGAGGTAGGTGGCGAGCAGGACCAGGGTGGAGATGACGGCGGCCCGCCCCGGGGTCCGGGCGCTGTCGACGGTCTCCTCGTTGGCGGTGATCAGCGCGTCCCAGCCCCAGTAGATGTAGAGGCAGAGGATCACCGCCTCCGCGAAGGGCCCGAACCCGTCGAAGCCGAAGGGGTCGAGCCAGCCGGGCGAGGGGGCGGTGGCGCCGTCGGCGGCCAGGGCCGCCACCCCGAAGGCGAGCAGGGCCAGCAGTTGCAGCGCCAGCAGCGCGTACTGCACCGCCGCGGCGAGCTGCAGCCCCCTGCGGGCCAGCAGCGTGGCCCCGCCGAGCAGCAGCACCGCCGTGACGGTCACCGCGGCGCCGTTCCCGGCCCTGTCGGAGAGCCCCAGCAGCCCGAGCAGGTAGCCGGCACCGACCCGGGCCAGCGCGGTCATCGCGATCAGCGTCGCGCACTGCACCACCCAGCCGCCGGAGAGCCACCCGGCGAACGGCCCGAAGGCCCGGGTGGTCCAGACGAACGTCGTTCCGCAGTCCGGCAGTTCGCGGTTGAGCTCGCGGAAGGCGAAGGCGGTGAGCAGGATCGGCACGAAGCCGAGCAGCAGCGCGGCGGGAGCCGCGTCGCCGGCCACCACCGTGACGAAGCCGAGCGTGACGGCTATCGAGTAGGCGGGGGCGACCGAGGAGAGGCCGAGCGCGACGGAGGCCAGCAGCCCCACCGAGGCGGGCCGCAGGCCCTTCGTGGTGGGACCGGTGGTGGTGAGGGTGGACACGGGGGCACTCCCGGTGGGGTCGGGGCGTTTTCGTTAAACAGAGATTTAAAGAAAAGGCACCCAGGGCGTCAAGAGCTGGTCGGGTATCGTTACGCTCACCTTCAGCAACGACCGGGAGACGGATCAGTGGCGCGGCGCAAGGACCAGGACGCACGGCGGGCCGAGCTCGGCGAGGCGGCCCAGCGGGCGCTGCTCGACCGGGGCCTGGAGGGGCTGCGCCTCAAGGACGTGGCGGCCGAGGCCGGGGTCACCCCGGCGGCCGTCCTGTACTACTACGGCGATCTCGACGAGCTGATGTACGAGACCTTCCAGCAGGCCATCGAGCGCTTCTGCCGGGCCCGCGAGCAGGCCGCCGAACAGCAGCCCGACGCACGGCTGCGGCTGCGCGACTGCATCGCCTCGGGCGTCGCCACCGGCCCGGACGACCTGCTGCCGCGGCTGCTCTTCGAGTACTGGCCCAAGAGCCTGCGCGACCCGCGCGCGGCCGCCCTGGACTCCGCCCTGACCGAACGTCAGGTCGCGGTCTACTACGGCATCCTGGTGCTCGGCGAGGCCCAAGGTCACTTCCGGCTGACCGACTCGCCGCGCCTGCTGGCCAGCAGCCTGCTGGCGATGGAGGACGGGTACCAGATGGAGGTGCTGGCCGGCCGTCGCACCCGCGCGGAGGTGATCGGCGCGCTGCACGCGTACGCCCGCGCCGTCACCGGCCACGACCCCGGCGCGGCCTGAGGCGCGGTCGGAGCCTGAGGCGCGGTCGGGGTCCGGCCGGTGACGGGTGGTCAGCCGCGCTTGCGGGCCTGCGGGGCGTGGGTGTCGACGGCGGCGAGCAGGTCGCGGCGGGACGGGTTGACCAGGGCGTGGCCGGCCACCGAGACGGTGGGGACGGTCTCGTTGCCGTCGGCGACGGAGCGGACGTAGGCGGCGGCCTCGGGGTCCTTCCAGATGTTCACGGTGGTGTACTCCACGTCCGTGAAGCGCAGCTGGGTCATCAGCTTCACGCAGTACGGGCACATCGGCCGCCAGTAGACGACCACACCGCTGTCCTGACCTTCGGTCATGTTCTCCCCCTCGCTCTCCCGGCCCCTACCCGCCGACGCGGGCCGCCTCACCTGCCGCAAGCTTCGCACCGGCCACCGCCAGCCAGTGCAGCGGGGCGTCCAGGGCGGCCCGGGAGGAGCCGGCCAGGGCGGTCAGGGTCAGGACCGGGAGGTCGGAGGCGCCGGCCACCACGGCGGTGCGGGTCCGTGCGGCGCGGCGGAGGACCTCGCCGACGGCCTTGCCCTGGTGGGAGGTCGCGTCGTAGCGGCCCTCGCCGGTGATCACGAGGTCGGCGTCGGCGACCGCCTCGCCGAGGCCGAGCAGGTCGGCGACGGCCGCCGCACCCGGGGTGATCCGGGCGGACCAGAGGGTGTGCAGGCCGTACGCGGTGCCGCCCGCCGCTCCGGCGCCGGGCCGCTGCGGCTCGCCGCCTAGGAGTGCGGCCAGGCGGGTCAGTCCGTGGTCGAGGGCGGCGATGTCGGCCGGGGTTGCCCCCTTCTGCGGTCCGTAGACGGCTGCCGCACCGGTGGGACCGAGGAGGGGGTTGGTGACGTCGGTGAGGAGGTGGACCCCGTCGGCCGGAGGCGGTCGCAGCGCGCCGCGGTCGACGGCGGCTACGGACGCCAAGGGCCCTCCCCCGTCCGGAAGTTCAAGACCCCGGTGGTCGAGCAGACGCAGGCCGAGGGCGGTGAGCAGGCCGGTGCCGCCGTCGGTGGAGGCGGAGCCGCCGAGGCCGATCAGCAGGCGGGTGGCGCCCGCGTCGAGGGCGGCGGCCACGGTCTGGCCGGTGCCGCGGGTGGTGGCGGTGAGCGGGGCCGGACGGGCCATCAGCGGGAGGCCGCTCGCGGTGGCGAGTTCGACCACGGCGGTGCCGTCCGGCAGCAGGGCGAACAGACCGGTCACCGGGCGGCCGTCCGGGCCGGTGCAGCCGGGCACCCGGTGGAGCGCGGCCGGACCCGCGACGGCGGCGAGGGTGCCCTCGCCGCCGTCGGCCATCGGCAGCAGGACCAGCCGGTCCTCCGGCCGGGCCGAGCGCCAGCCGGCCGCCAGCGCCTCGGCGGCCTCGGCCGCGGTGGCCGTCCCCTTGAAGGAGTCCGGCGCGATCACGACCTTCACGGACGGTCCGTCACGTGGGTCCGGTGGCGCTCGACCACGGTGCGCAGGGTCTCGGCGCCGGGGGTGTCCCAGATCTGCTGGTTGAAGATCTCCACCTCCACCCAGCCGGTGTACCCGGCCTGCGCCACCATCGCGTCCAGCGCCCGGAAGTCGATGCAGCCGTCGCCGACGTGGCCCCGTCCGAGCAGGGCGTCCGCCGGGAGCGGGAGGGTCCAGTCGCAGAGCTGGTAGGCGGCGATCCGCTCCCCCGCCCGGGCGATCTGGGTGGCCAGCTGCGGGTCCCACCAGACGTGGTAGCTGTCGACGACGACGCCGACCTGCGAGGCGGGGAAGGGCTCCGCGAGGTCGAGGGCCTGCCCCAGGGTGGAGACCACGGCGCGGTCGGCGCAGAACATCGGGTGCAGCGGCTCGATGGCGAGGCGGACACCGAAGTCACCCGCATGCGGGGCGAGTTCGGAGAGCAGGTCGGCCACCCGGGCACGGGCGCCGGGCAGGTCCCGGGAGCCCTCGGGGAGGCCGCCGACCACCAGCACCAGGGTGTCGGTGCCGAGCTCGGCCGCCTCCTCGATCGCCTGGAGGTTGTCGGCGAGCGCGGAGCGGCGCCCCTCCGGGGTGGCGGCGGTCAGGAAGCCGCCCCGGCACAGGCTGCTGACGGTCAGTCCGGCCTCGCGGCAGAGCTTGGCGGCCCGGGCCACTCCCGTCTCGGCCACCTTGTCCCGCCAGAGGCCGATCCCCTCGATCCCGGCCTCCGCACACCCCCGGACGGCCTCGGGAAGGGTCCACCCCTTGGTGGTGATCTGGTTGAGCGAGAGCCCGCGCATCACAGGGACACCGCCAGGAAGCGGCTCATGCGCTGCGCGGCCAGGTCCGGATCGGGCAGGACGCCCGCCCGGTCGGCGAGTCGGAAGAGCTCGATCAGATGGGGGACGGAGCGACCGCTCTGGGCGCCGGCGACCATGGTGAAGTGCGACTGGTGGCCGGCCAGCCAGGCGAGGAAGACGATGCCGGTCTTGTAGTGGAAGGTCGGTGCGGCGAACAGGTGCCGGGCCAGCGGCAGGGTCGGGGCGAACAGCGCGTCGTAGGCGGCCAGGTCGCCCGCGTCCAGGGCCCGCAGGGCGGCCGCGGCGACGGCGGCGATCGGGTCGAAGACGCCCAGCAGGGCGTCGCTGTGGCCGAGTTCGTCGCCGCGGATCAGCTCGGGGTAGTGGAAGTCGTCCCCGGTGTAGAGCCGCACCCCGTCCGGCAGGGCCCGGCGGAGGGCGACCTCGCGGCCGGCGTCCAGCAGGGAGACCTTGATGCCGTCGATCCGGTCGGCGTGCTCACCGATCAGGCTCAGGACGGTGTCGGTGGCCGCGTCGAGGTCGGCGGAGCCCCAGTAGCCGGCCAGCGCCGGGTCGAACATCTCGCCCAGCCAGTGCAGGATCACCGGCCGCCCGGCCTGCTCGATCAGCTCGCCGTAGACGTCGAGGTAGTCCTGCGGGCCGCGCGCGGTGGCGGCAAGCGCCCGGCTGGCCATCAGGATCGGCTGCGCGCCCGCGTCCTCCACCACCTCCAGCTGCTGGGCGTAGGCGGCCCGGACCTCGTCCAGGGCGGCGGGTGCGGTGAGCTGGTCGGTCCCCACCCCGCAGGCCAGCCGTCCGCCCACCGCCCGCGCCTCCGCGCCGCTGCGGCGGATCAACTCGGCCGTGGCGGCCCAGTCCAGGCCCATCCCGCGCTGCGCGGTGTCCATCGCGTCGGCCACCCCGAGGCCGAGCGACCACAGGTGGTGGCGGAAGGCCAGGGTGCTCTCCCAGTCGACGGCAGCCGGGGCGCCGGGGGCGTTCTGGCCCAGCGGGTCGGCGACGACGTGGGCGGCGGCGAAGACGGTGCGGCCGACCGGTGCGGGGCCGGCGGGGAGGGCGAGCGGCTCCCGCAGGAGGTGGGAGCCGGTGCCGGGCAGGTCGATGGTGGTCACAGCGACAGCTCCGTGACGTCCAGGCGGCGACCCTCGCGGGCGGACCGCAGTCCCAGCTCGGCGAGTTGGACGCCCTTGGCGCCTTCCAGCAGGTCCCAGTGGTAGGCGGAGCCGGTCGCGACGTGGCGCAGGAACAGCTCCCACTGGATCTTGAAGCCGTTGTCGAACTCGGCGTTGTCCGGCACCTGCTGCCACTGCTCGCGGAACGACTCGGTGGCCGGCAGGTCCGGGTTCCACACCGGCTTGGGGGTGGAGGCGCGGTGCTGGACGCGGCAGTTGCGCAGCCCCGCCACCGCGCTGCCCTCGGTGCCGTCCACCTGGAACTCCACCAGCTCGTCGCGGTCGACCCGCACCGCCCACGAGGAGTTGATCTGCGCGGTGATCCCGCCCTCCAACTCGAAGACGCCGTACGCCGCGTCGTCGGCGGTGGCCTCGTACGCGCGCCCCTGCTCGTCCACGCGCCGCGGGATGTGGGTGGCGGTGTGCGCGTACACCGACCGCACCGGGGCAATGACGTTGTCCAGCACGTAGCGCCAGTGCGGGAACATGTCGAGGATCATCCCGCCGCCGTCCTCGGCCCGGTAGTTCCACGACGGGCGCTGCGCGTCCTGCCAGTCGCCCTCGAACACCCAGTAGCCGAACTCCCCGCGCACCGACAGGATCCGCCCGAAGAACCCGCCGTCGACCAGCCGCTTGAGCTTGAGCAGGCCCGGGAGGAAGAGCTTGTCCTGCACCGCGCCGTTGCACACCCCCGCCTCCCGCGCGAGCCTGGCCAACTCCAGGGCGGCGTCCAGGGATTCGGCCGTCGGCTTCTCCGTGTAGACGTGCTTGCCCGCCGCTATGGCGGACCGCAGCGCGGACTCCCGCGCCGGAGTCACCTGCGCGTCGAAGTAGACCTCCGCCAGCGGGTGCTCCAGCGCCTCCTCCAGCGAGGTGGTCCAGTGGGTCAGGCCGTGACGGTCCGCCAGTTCCTTGAGCTTGAGCTCACTGCGGCCCACCAGGATCGGCTCCGGCCACAGCACCTCACCGTCACCGAGCGGCAGACCGCCCTGCTCGCGGATGGCCAGGATCGAACGGACCAGGTGCTGGCGGTAGCCCATCCGGCCGGTGACACCGTTCATCACGATGCCGATCACCCTGCGGGGCATAGGAAAGTCTCCTTCGAAGAGTTGCAGAATCCGGGGGCGCGAGGAACCGCGCGCGGCGGAGGATGCCGACCGGTACGTCCGGAACGGTGGGCCAGGTGCCGATGGTGCGCCGCAGGCGTCAGGCGCTGCGGGCGATGTCCTGCGGCAGCACCGGGTGCGCGAAGGGCAACCCGGCCGCGTAGCGCGCCAGTTCGTCGGCGGCCGCGGCGGCCATCCGGTGGAGCTCGCCGCCGAGGGAGCCGGCCACGTGCGGGGTGAGCACCACGTTGGGCAGCTCGTACAGCGGGGAGTCGGCGGGCAGCACCTCCGGGACGGTCACGTCCAGCACCGCGTCGAGCCGGCCGGTGACCAGCTCGGCGACCAGCGCGTCCTGGTCGAGCAGCGAGCCGCGGGAGGTGTTCACCAGGGTGGCGCCGTCCGGCATCAGGGCCAGCCGCCGGGCGTCGATCAGGTGGTGGGTGGCGGGCAGCTCGGGGGCGTGCACCGTCACCACGTCCGAGAAGGCGCAGAGTTCGTCCAACTCCACGCTCCGGGCCCCGAGTTCACGAGCCTCTTCGGACGTCACGTACGGGTCGTGCAGCAGCAGCTCCAGGTCGTACGGGCGGAGCAGCTCCAGCACGCGCCGCCCGATCCGGGAGGCGCCGACCACGCCGACGGTGCGGCGGTAGTTGCCGGAGGCGGCGTAGGCGTCCTGCCAGTCGTGCCGGGTGCGGCGGGCCCGGTAGTCCTCCCGGATCCGCAGCAGCTGCTTGTTGGCCAGCAGCACGGCGGCGACGGTGTACTCGGCCACCGGGAGCGCGTTGGCCCAGGCGGCGGAGGTGACCTCCAGGCCGCGCCGCCAACAGGCCTCGGTGATGTGGTGCTTGACCGAGCCGGCGGCGTGGATCACCGCGCGCAGCCGGGGGGCGGCGGCCAGCACGGTCTCGTCCAGCGGCGGGCAGCCCCAGCTGCTGACGATCACCTCGGCCTCGGCGAGGGCGGCCCGGGCGGCCGGGGTGGTGAAGTCGTCCACCACCAACCGGGGGTCGAGGTCGGCGAGTTCGGTGAGCCGGGCGAGGGTGTCCCGGTCGATCAGCCGCTCGGCGAGGCCGCGCTCCATGGCGAGCAGGGCGCGCGGCCTGCGCTGCGCGGTCGGGTCGGGCTGGGTCACGGGAGTCTCCTGGTAGAGGGTCACTTGACGCTCCCTGCGGTCAGTCCGGCCTTCCAGTGGCGCTGGAGCACGACGAAGGCGATCACCAGCGGGAGCACGGCGAGCAGCGAACCGGTGACCACCAGGGGGTAGTACTCGGGGAAGGCGCGGGTCTGCGCGTTCCAGCTGTAGAGGCCGAGGCTGACCGGGAACAGCCGGCTGTCGGAGAGCATCACCAGCGGGAGGAAGAAGTTGTTCCAGATCGCGGTGAACTGGAACAGGAACACGGTCACGAAGCCGGGCATCACCATCTTCAGGCCGATCGACCAGAAGGTGCGCAGCTCGCCGGCGCCGTCCATCCGGGCGGCCTCCAGCACCTCGCCGGGCACGTAGCCGGCCACGAACACCCGGGCCAGGTAGACCCCGAAGGGGTTGACCAGGGAGGGGATGAAGACCGACCAGAAGGTGTTCACCACGCCGAGTTCGGAGGCGAGCAGGTACATCGGCAGGGCGAGCGCGGTGGTCGGCACCAGCACGCCGAGCAGGACCAGGCCGAAGACCTTCTCCTTGCCGGGGAAGTCGTAGACCTGGAAGGCGTACCCGGCGCAGACGCAGACCAGGGCGCAGAGCAGGGCCCCGATCCCGGCATAGAGCAGGGAGTTGAGGTACCAGCGGAAGTAGATGCCGTCCCCGCTGGTGGCCAGCGCCTGGAGGTTGGCGCCCAGGTGCCAGGTGTCGGCGGTGAGGGCGCGGCCGCCGATCAGGTCGCCGGTGTCCTTGGCGGCGGCGGTGAGCAGCCAGCCGAGCGGGAGCAGGGTGTAGGCGGTGGCCAGCAGCAGGGCGCCGTTGACGGCGGTCCTGGAGAGCGACCAGGGGCGGCGGGCGGTGCGGGTCGCGCTCATCCGGCGCTCGCCTCCTTGCGGCCGCGGCCGAAGCGGGTGACCAGGAAGGAGAGGGCGGCGGCGGTCAGGGCCAGCAGCACCGAGGCCGCGGCGGCCAGTCCGTAGTCGCCCTTCTCGAAGGCGGCGGTGTAGGCGTACATGTTCGGGGTCCAGGTGGAGCTGACGCCGGGTGAGGCGCCGTGCAGGATCATCGGTTCGGTGAAGAGCTGGAGCGAGCCGATCACGGTGAACAGGCCGACCATCGTGATCGAGGCCCGGATCAGCGGGATCTTCACGCTCAGCGCGGTGCGCAGCGGGCCGGCGCCGTCGACCACGGCGGCCTCCAGCACCTCGCGCGGGATGGCCTGCAGCGCGGCGTAGAAGATCACCATGTTGTAGCCGGTCCACTCCCAGAGCGCGATGTTCACCACGGCGGGGAGCGGGTGGCCGAGCAGGTCGGGCTGGGTGCCGAGGCCCTCCAGGGCACCGATAACCGGGCTGATGCCGGGGGTGTACAGGTACATCCAGACCAGCGCGGCGATGATGCCGGGCACCGCGTGCGGGAGGAAGAGCGCCAGTTGGAAGAAGCGGCGGGCCCGGGCCAGCGCGGAGTCGAGCAGCAGGGCCAGGCCGAGGGCCAGACCGGTCATCAGCGGGATGTAGAGCAGGCAGTACTGGGCCGTCGTCAGGAAGCCCTCGCGGAAGGCCTGGTCGGCCAGGGCCCGGGTGTAGTTGCCGATCCCGGTGAAGACCGTCTCCGAGCCGCCGAAGCCGAGGCCGGAGCTGCGCTCGCTGTGCAGGCTGAGCCAGAGGGCGTAGCCGATCGGGACCAGGGTGCAGGCGGTGAAGAGGAGCAGGAACGGGGCCAGCAGGGTGGCGGCCGCCCCGTTCCCGCTCTTCCTCCGCCGGGTGACGGAGCTGGTCACTCGGCGACCTTGAGGCCGCGGTTCTTCAGCTCGGCCACGGTGGCCTTCTGGGCGCCGTCCACGGCCTGGCCGAGGGTGGTGCCGCCGGACAGCTTGCCGAAGGCGTCCTTCAGCGAGGTGTTGGTGGCGCCCATGGCGGGGCCCCAACTCCAGTTGGGCTTGATGGACTTGGCCGCGTCCTGGTAGATCGCGTAGATGTCCTGGCCACCGTAGAAGGCGGTGTCGAAGGCGGCCTTGGCGACGGGCACCAGCTCGGGCGCGGCCGGGTAGGCGGAGGAGGTGCCGGAGGCGATCCGGGCCTTGATGCCCTCGGGGGTGGTGGTGGCCCAGGTGGCGAACTCGACGGCGGCCTTGGCCTTCTTGCTGTCCTTGGAGACGGCGAAGGTGGTGCCGCCGAGCATGCCGCTGGCGGGGCTGCCGTCCCAGGTCGGGATCGGGGCCACGGCCCACTTGCCGGAGCCGTCCGGCACCGAGGACTTGAGCACGCCGCCGCCCCAGGAGGCGCCGAGGTAGCCGGCCGTCTCGCCCTTCTGCAGCGAGGCGGTCCACTGCTGGCTGAACGAGGGCATCGAGCGGACCAGGTCCTCGCCGATCATCTGCTGCCAGTAGTCGGCGACCTTGGCGGTCTGCGGGGTGGTCAGGGCGACCTGCCAGGCATCGCCCTTGGTGCCGAACCAGGTGGCCCCGGCCTGCCAGGCGAGCGCCTCGAAGGTGCTCGGGTCGTCGGGGAAGAAGGTGGCGATCCGGGTGGTGGGGTCGGCCTGCTTGAGCTTCTGGGCGGCAGTGCGGAACTCGTCCCAGGTCTTGGGCGGGGCGGTGATGCCGGCCTTCTCGAAGAGGTCCTTGCGGTAGTAGAAGGACTGCGGGGCGGCGTCCAGCGGCAGCGCCCAGTTCTTGCCGCCCAGGGTGGTCAGTTCGACGGCCTGCGGCAGGTACTTGGCCTTGAGGTCGGCGGTGACCAGCTTGGAGATGTCCTGCACCGCGCCCTGGCTGACGAAGTCGGGCAGCTGGGGGTACTCGACGTTGAAGACGTCGGGGGCGTTGCCCGCCTTCACCGCGTTGGCGATCTTGGCGTAGCCGCCCGCGTTGCCCGAGGGGATCTCCTCGAAGGTGATCTGGACGTTCGGGTGGGAGGCGTTGAACGCGGCCACCACGTCCTTGGTGCCCTTGGCCCAGCCCCAGAAGGTGAGCGTGACCGGCTTGCCGTCGGTGGCCTGCTCGCCCGCAGCCGCCTGGGTGGAGCCGGAGCCGCCGCTGCCACAGGCGGTGAGCAGGGAGAGCGAGAGCGCGCAGGCGCCGAGCAGGAGGGCTCTGCGGGGGCGGGTGGGGTTAGCGGACATGGCTCGGCTCCTGGCAGTGAGGGGGGGAATTGCACCGCTTTGACGCCGGATCACCGTTCTTACGACGATCTGACGAGGTGTGACCGCCATCTTGGGCCGCCCTCCGATCGGAGTCAAGAGATCTGGATCGAATGATCCGATCTGATCTCTGTATCGATCATTTGATCGCCCGACCTTGACGGGTGATCACCCTCCTCCTAGATTCGGCCCGGTAAGCCCCGGACGGAGGACACCCATGCCAGCCGCCATGCCCGCTCCCTTCCCGCTCCCCGCGGAGGACCGCGTCCTCAGCCCGCACACCGGCTGGACCAGGGCCCACTGGGAGGCCGCCGCCGACGGCCTGCTGGCCGCCGTCCGCCCGCACGCCTCCCCCGGCCTGGCCCGGATCGACCTGCCGGGCCCCCGCCCCAGCTGGTCCGGCCCCGCCTCGGACGGCCTGGAGGGCTACGCCCGCACCTTCCTGCTCGCCGCCTTCCGCACCGCCGGCGCCCGGGGCGAGGACCCCACCGGCCTGCTGGAGCGCTACGCCGCCGGCCTGGCCACCGGCACCGACCCGGCCTCGGCGGAGGCCTGGCCCCCGATCACCGACCGGGGCCAGCCGATGGTCGAGGCCGCCTCGATCGCCCTCGCCCTGCGCCTCACCCGCCCCTGGCTCTGGGAGCTGCTGGACCACCCCGTCCGGCTCCGCGCCGCCCGCTGGCTGGCCGCCGCCCTCCACCGCGAACCGGTCGACAACAACTGGCACCTCTTCCCGCTCACGGTGGCCGGCTTCCTCGCCGAGCTCGACGCCACCGACCCCGGCCTGCTGGAGGAGGCCGGCACCGACGCCGAGGCCTGCCGGGCCGCCGTCACCCGGGGGTTGGCCAAGCTGGACGGCTGGTACCTCGGCGAGGGCTGGTACACCGACGGCCGCCCGCGCGCCGTCGACCACTACAACGGCTGGGCCCTGCACCTCTACCCCGTGCTGCACGCCCACCTGTCCGGCGACGCCGAGCTGCTCGCCCGCCACGGCGCCCGTCTGGCCGCCCACCTCGACGGCTACGCCCGCACCTTCGGCGCCGACGGCGCCCCGCTGCACCAGGGCCGGTCCCTGATCTACCGTCACGCCGCGGCCGCCCCGCTCTGGCTCGGCGCCCTCACCGGCCACACCCCGCTGACCCCCGGCACCACCAGGCGGCTGGCCTCCGGCGCGCTGCGGCACTTCCTCGACCGCGGCGCCGCCGACCGGCGCGGCCTGCTCACCCTCGGCTGGTACGGCGCGCACCCCCCGATGGTCCAGCCCTACTCCGGCCCCGCCTCGCCCTACTGGTCCAGCAAGGGCTTCCTCGGCCTGCTGCTCCCCGCCGACCACCCCGCCTGGACCGCCACCGAACAGCCCGCGCCCGCCGAACTGGCCGACTCCGTCCGGCCGTTGGCCGCCCCCGGCCTACTGGTGCAGTCGACGGCCGCCGACGGGCTGGTCCGGGTGCACAACCACGGCAGCGACGACCAGCCCGCCGACGGCGCGGCCCTGCCGGACGACCCGCTGTACGCCCGCTGCGCCCACTCCACCGCCACCGGCCCCACCTTCTCCGCCGAACTCCCGGACAACCACTTCGGGTTGACGATCGACGGCACCCCCACCGGACGCGGCCGGATCACCCCGCTCGGCACAGGCCCCGGTTGGGCCGCCTCCCACTCCACCCCGGCCGACGGCATCCGGATCACCTCGCTCACCCTGGCCCACGGCCCCGACGAGGTCCGCGCCCACCTGGTCACCGGCGCGGCACCCGGCACCCCCGCCCGCCAGACCGGCTGGGCCGTCACCGCCGCCCGGCTGCACTCCTCGCTCCATCCGGTGCACGGCTACACCGCCCTGACGGCCCACCACCTGCCCGAGGGCACCGCCTACGGCCCGGACGCCACCCTCCCCGCCCTCACCGGCACGGTCACCGACGGGCTCTTCGCCTGCACCGCCCGCCTCACCGGAACCCCCGACGGCCCGTCCCCCTCCGTCGCGGTCACCGGCACCACGCTGCGCGTCCACTGGCCCGACGGCTCCTCCGTCACCGCCTCGCTCGGCGACGCCACCGTGGAGGTGCGGCGATGAGGTGGGCCTTCTCCACCCTCGGCCTGCCCGGCCTGCCCGTCCCCGAGGTCCTGCGCCTGGCCGGCGAGCACGGCTGGGACGGCGTCGAACTGCGCTGCACCCCCGGCGAACCGGTCCACCTCGACCTCGGCACCGCCGAACGCACCGCCCTGGCCCGGCAGTTCACCACCTCCGGCGTGCTGCCACTCGCAGTCTGCTCCTACCTCCGGATCGCCGAACCGGGCGAGGACGGCCCCGTCCTCGCCGAGCTCACCGCCCACCTCCGGCTGGCCGCCGACCTCGGCGCCCCGTACGTCCGGGTCTTCCCCCGGGGCACCGACGCCACCGCCGTCCGCCGCCTGACCGCCATCGCCCCGACCGCCACCGCGCTCGGCGTCCGCGTCCTGGTCGAGACCCACGACACCCACCGCTCCGCCCGCGCCGTCGCCCGCCTCGCCGCCGCCGTCGGCTCCCCCGCCGTCGGCGGCCTCTGGGACCTGATGCACACCCACCTGGCCGGCGAGACCCCCGCCGACTCCCACACCGCCCTCGCCCCCTGGCTCGGCTACACCCAGGTGAAGGACATCGCCTCCCCCGAGGACCTCACTCCCCTCCCGCTCGGCTCCGGCACCCTCCCGCTCGCCGACTGCCTCGCCCTCCTCCCCCCGACCGCGTGGGTCTCCTGGGAGTACGAGGCCCCCTGGCACCCCGCCGCCGCCCCCTTCGCACCGCTCCTCGCCCGCCCCAGGCCCAGCTGATTCCCGTTCGGGCACACCTGCCCGCCAGGGGTACCCGTACCGCCTCCGATCTGCGATGATCCCCACTCACGACACCTAGCGCCTCAGGTGGGGAACATGATCGATCTGCTGCTCGTCGCCCTGCTCGCCTTCGTCGCGTTCGGCTGCGTCTGCATCCTCTGGGCCGAGCGCGGCGGCCCCCGCTGGACCCACGGCGTCGTCACGGCCATCCGGATCCTCACCGCCACCGCCGAGGCCTTCGGCAAGTCGAACCGCCGCCGCACCACCCAGCCGTACGTCGGCGGTGACGGCGGCGGCAGTGGCGGCGACGGCTCCTGAGGTCAGATCAGTTCGAGGACCCCGACGATCTCGCCGTCGCTCAGTTCGCCGGTGGGGCGGAAGCCCAGGCCCAGGTAGAAGTTCTCCGGGCTGGCCGGGCCCTGGTGCCAGGTGACGAAGAGCCGGCGGCCGCCGCGGCGGCGGATCTCGGCCGCCACCTCCTGCACCGCGAAGCGCCCGTAGCCGCGCCCCTGCGCCTCGGCGGAGATGTTGAGCCGCCACAGTCCGGACCGGACGTCGCCGCTGCCGTCACCGAACCAGTCGATGGCCAGGAAGGCCATCAGGAAGCCGACCACCCGGTCACCGTCCATGATCAACCGAGGCCAGGCCACCCCGGGGTGGACGTACGCCTCCGCCAGCGACTTCACCACCGACGACACCACGTGCTCCTGCTCCGGGTGCACCCGGACGGCGATCGCGGCGTCCAGGTTGTCGGGCGTGATCTCGGCAAGGCTCAGTGTGCTCGGCATACCCGCAGCTTAGGGACCCGTCGGCCGCTACGACGGCACCAGGGTCCCCCGCGGCGGCTCAGCCCTCGACCAGGTCCAGGATTCGCTGCGTCAGCTCCGGGTAGCTCCAGCCGGCCCCGGCCGCCGCGAGCGGCAACAGGCTGGTGGCGGTCAGGCCGGGCAGCGCGTTCACCTCGATGCACATCGGCTCGCCGTCCGCGTCGCAGCGGAAGTCGGTGCGCGAGTAGGAACGCGCCCCGAAGCCCAGGGCGCCGTGGGCGGCCAGCGCCAGCTCCTGGAGCCGGGCCGCGAACGCCTCGTCCACGGGGGCCGGGCAGAGCTCCCGCACCGCACCCGGCTGGTACTTGGCCGCGTAGTCGAACAGCGGGGTGGTCAGCTCGATCTCCACCACCGGCAGGGCACGGCCACCCACCACCGCCACCGTGAACTCGCGCCCGGGCAGGAACGGCTCCACCAGGAACTCCAGCCCCCGCTCGGCCACGTCGGCCGCCGCCCGCTCCAACTCCTCCTCCGTGCCGACCCGGTGGACCGAGACGCTGGAACCGTCCGCGGCCGGCTTCACCACCACCGGCCCCTGCTCGACCAACTCCCGTACCGCCTTCGGGACTTCCCGCTCCGTCGGCCCCCACAGCACCCGTCGCACCACCGGCAGCCCGGCCGCCCCGAGCACGGCCTGCGCCCGCCCCTTGTGCCAGGCCGCCGCACAGGCGGCGCTGCCCGCCCCGGTGAAGCGCACCCCCGCCATCTCCAACAGCGCCTGCACGTGCCCGTCCTCGCCCCAACCACCGTGCAGCGCCAGGAAGACCACGTCCGCACCGCGCAGCAGCTCCAGCACCGGACCACCCGTCAGGGCCGCGTGCATCCGCCGCCGCCACGCCCCCTGCTCCGCCAGCACCGGCGGCTCCTCGGGCACCGCGAACGCCGCCACCGCGTCCCCCGGCCGCAGCGGACCGGCCAGCACCGGCTCCGACGCCGCCGGGTCGACCAGCACCACCTCGTGCCCGCACTCCAGCAGCGCCGCCGCGACCGCCCGGCCGGAGGCCGACGACACGTCCCGCTCCGGGCTCTCCCCACCACACAGGATCACGATTCGCATCCCCCGATTCTGCCGGACCGGCCTCCGGCCACGGGGCGGCGAGGAGATGAAACGGGGTCAGCGGTGCGGGGCCGGCCCTTCGCGGCAGCCCGGGCCCGGCCGGCCCGCCTCGGGCCGCGGGGCGGTGGCGGGGTGACTCGGGGTCAGGGACTGCGGCTGTGAAGGGAGAAGCGTCGCCCGGCCCCGGCCCGGGCGAGCAGTGACCGGGCCGGACCGACATTGGGTTCTGGGGGGACGTCGGCACGGGGCCGGGCGACGGGCCCGGCAGACGGGCTGAACCCAGCCTCCGTGGTGGCCGACCGGCCGTCAACCACCGCGGCCCAACAGTGCCCGGGGGCCCACCGGCGCCTGCCTCCCCGGACACCCGACCCTCCTCCCGGCGGGCATCCCCGCACATCCCCGCACGTCACCACGGGTGAGGGGCCGGACGCGGGGAAGCACCACGCACCCGCGAAACGGGCCCGGAGGCAACGGGGAGGCGCTGCGGCGACCGCACCGGGCAGTCGCCCGTGTCCGGCGGGGCAGTCCACGCGGCAGGCCGCGACCCGGCCTCCGGACCGGCCCGCCCGGGGACCGCCGAGCCCACCGCGCCGCAGAGAGCCATCCGAACGGGACGCCTGGCAGCAGCGGCCCGCGGTCGCGTTCACGGGCGCAGTTGGAAGGCCGCGGTGAGGGTGTACCCGACCAGGGCACTGAAGAAGGCGACGGCGGTGACGTGACGGGACGTCACCGGCAGCCCCGCGAGCGCCGGGTAGAGCAGGACGGCGACGCCCGCGCAGACGTCGGCCGCGTACAGCCCGAGCGGCGGCAGCACGTGGGTGGTGCGGGCGGCCCAGCCGGTGGCCACCAGGAAGCCGGTGAGCAGCACGAAGCCGGAGAGGATGCCGGAGCCGATGGTGAGCAGCACGGAGTGCGGCTCCGGCTCCGGCTCGCCCTCGACCCGTACCGGACGGAAGCGGTGGCCGACGGCCAGACCGGTCATGGCGACGGTGACGGCGGCGAGGGCCCCGAGCAGGGACAGCAGGTTCACGAGCGGCTCCGGTGGTTGCGCAGGACGGGTTGCAGAAGGGCCGCCACGGCGGACGGCAACAGGACCACCAGCAGCAGCACGGTGGACCACACCATCGGGTCCAACTCCCCTGCGGACGGCGGCACCACTGGCGGGGCAGGGGGCGCCGCCAGCACGACGGCCTGGGTCGCGGACGGCGACGGGACGGGCGTCGGCGTTGTCGGCGGCGGCGGCGGCGCGGACGAGGACGGGGACTCCTGCGCCGCTGGCAACGGAGTCGGGACCGGGCGGACGGCGGACGGGCGGGGCGCCGCGACCTCGGTCCGGCCGGGGGCGGTGACCGGCGTCGGTGTCGGAGTCGGCGCGGCACTCGCGGACGGCGGAAGGACCGTCACCGAAGGCGTGGGCACGGGTGTGGACGTGGGACCGGGCGTGGGCTTCGTGCTCGGACCGGGCGTCGGCGAAGGAGTCGGCGAAGGCGCGTGGCAGGACCACAGCCAGTGGTGCGGCCAGTGCCACGGCGGTCCGGCCGGTGGGGGGCAGGGCGGCGGGGGCGGAGACGGTGGGCAGTCGGGGGCGTCATCCATCCGGCCGATTCTGCGGCCGGCCGTGTCACGGTCTGCCAGTTTCGCCGACCATGACACCCACACGGGTGACGGCGCATCAGCGCACAGACCAGGGGCGGGCCGTGCGCCCCCTGACTACACTCGGCCGCTCCCGCCCCGACCGGAGAGAGCACCGAAGCGATGGCCACCGACCTGCACACCCTGCTCGACACCGTCCGCACCGGGGAGTACCCGGACAACGACGCCGCGATGGTCATCGCCGCCACCGGCACGGACTGACCCCGCAGCGGGTCAGTCCACCCAGGCCACCACGGCCAGCCCCCGGGCGGCAGCCCCCCGGTAGAACTCCCGGAGCATCGCGAAGTGCCGGGCGATCCACTCCAGGGTGTCGGTGCCACCGAGGCCCAACTTGGTCACCGAGGCCGCCAGTTCGCGGTCCTCCGGGAAGCGTGCGAACAGCGCTGCGGTGTCCACGGCGTCGAGCCGTGCCGAGAGTTCGGCGACCGCCGACGGGACAAGCAACGCGGGCGGCTCGCCCATGCGGTCGTAGAACTCCAGGTGGTCGAGGTACCGGACCGCCGACGGATCGTCACCGTCGAGGCTGCGCTCCAGGGTGCGGATCAGCTCCGGATCGCCCTCGGCCCACCGCAGGTAGTTGACCAACCCCCAGGCGGCCCAGTCGAGATCGATCTCGTCCTCGGCCGGCGGGCCCCATCCGGGATCGCCGTCGGCCGAGGCCGCACGGCGGCAGGCGTCGAGGTACTCGGTGCTCAAGCGTGCGAGCTGCTGGTGCAGGGCCATGCCCGGAGTATCGCCGAACGCCACCGGCCCGGGCACCCGCGTTTTCGCAGGGCCGGGCCTCGGGTGCTGACGCGAGCTCAGGCGGCGGTCCGGCGCAGGCGGGCGGAGACCAGGGAGATCCACGCCATCGCGGTGATCACGCCGACGGCCAGGGTCAGCGAGCCGGCCGGGCCTCCGCTCATCGCCCAGCCGTTGCCGAGCAGCAGGGCGGTGCCGGCGGTCCGGGAGAGCACGGCGGAGGTGCGGTCGCCGGCCAGACGGTAGTGGCGGCCCAGGAGGTAGCAGGCCGCGATGAAGGAGAGGAAGGTGACCGAGCCGGCGGCCATGTGGGCGTAGCCGTGCCAGCTGAGGGCGGTGGGCGCTCCGGCCGGGGTGCCGACCGGGAAGCCGTCGGCCGGATCCATCACGAAGACGCCGGCCGCCGTCATGCCGAGCCCGCCGAGGCGGACCAGCCGGGGCACCCAGGTGGAGCCGGCCTGCCCCCGCATCGCCCGGCGCAGCCCGGTCGCTCCGGCGGTCATCAGCAGGCCGACCACCAGGAAGTTGGTGATCTGCACCCAGCCGAGCGGGCCGTTGCTGAGGATGCTGAGCGGGTGCCGGAGGAGCGAGAAGCCCTCCCGGGTGAGGACCTGGGCCGTCGCCACCACCGTCCAGACCGGCATGGCCGCCGCCCCGAGGGCGAGCAGCGCACGGGTGCGGGAGCGGGGACGGACGGCGGCGGCAGTGGCGGACGAGGCGGTGAAGACGGTCATGGCGGGTGCTTCCTTCCGGGGCGGTGAGCGGTTCCTCGCCGGTACGTCGTCCGGGCCGATGTGACGGGGAACAGCGACCGTTCCCTGTCACATCACCTCGTTCGACGTACCGGTGGAAGCAGAAACCGACCCACCCCCGAGGAGCACCCCATGCGTTACCTGATGACCACCAACGCCCACAGCGCCGTCCCCGACGAGAAGCTCTTCGCCGAGATGGGCGCCTTCATCGAGGAGCTGACCGCCTCCGGTGTCCTGCTGGCCACCGGCGGGCTCGCCGCCGAGTCGATCCTGGTCTCCTCCGAGGGCGAGGAGATCACGGTGACCGACGGCCCGTTCGCCGAGGCCAAGGAGGCGGTGGCCGGCTTCGCCCTGGTCGAGGTCCGCTCGCCGGAGGAGGCGGTCGAGCTGGCCCGCCGCTTCCGCCGGATCGTCGGTGACGGCCAGAGCCGCCTCCAGCAGGTGTTCACCGGCTGATCCCCTCACCGTCGACGGCCACGGCCCCGGTGCGCGTCCCGCGTGCCGGGGCCGGTGTGGTGGGATGAGGAGCGTGCTGGATACCCGCCGGACGATCGACGCGGTCTGGAAGCTGGAGTCGGCGAAGATCATCGCCGGTCTGGTCCGGACGGTCCGCGACGTCGGGCTGGCCGAGGAGCTGGCCCAGGACGCCCTGGTCGCGGCGCTGGAGCAGTGGCCGCGCACCGGTGTGCCGGACAACCCGGGTGCCTGGCTGACCACCATCGCCCGACGCCGCGCGGTGGACCACATCCGCCGCTCCCAGCTGCACGAGCGCCACCAGGGCCGGCTGGCCCACGAGCTGACGCAGGAGCAGCTCCAGGCGCGGCACCAGGACCCGACTCCGGGCGAGGGCGGAGGCGAGGAGAGCGGCGACGACCCGGAGGACATGCTCCGGCTGATGCTGGTCTCCTGCCACCCCGTGCTCCCCGCCGCCCAGCGGGCCGCCCTGACGCTCCGTCTGCTCGGCGGCCTCACCCCCGCCGAGATCGCCCGCGCCTTCCTCTCCACCACCCCCGAGATCACCCGGCGGATCGCCGCGGCCAAGCGGACCCTGGCCGAGCAGCGGGTCTCCTTCGAGCTGCCGGAGGGCGAGGAGCTCGCGGGGCGGCTGGCCTCCGTCCTGGAGGTGGTCTACCTGATCTTCAACGAGGGCTACTCGGCCACCTCCGGCGACGACCTGATGCGCCCCGGCCTCTGCCAGGAGGCGCTCCGGCTGGGCCGGTTGCTGGCGGTGCTGGCCCCGCGCGAGGCCGAGGTGCACGGTCTGGTGGCGCTGATGGAGATCCAGGCCTCGCGCTCGGCCGCCCGCACCGGCCCGTCCGGCGAACCGGTGCTGCTGCACGAGCAGAACCGGGGCCGCTGGGACCAGTTGCTGATCCGCCGCGGCTTCACCGCGATGCTCCGCGCCCGCGAAGTCGGCGGCAGCGCGCCCGGCCCGTACGTGCTCCAGGCCGCCATCGCGGTCTGCCACGCCCAGGCACCGACCGCCGAGGCCACCGACTGGACGCAGATCGCCGCCCTGTACGGGACGCTGGCCCGGCTGCTGCCCACGCCGGTGGTCCGGCTGAACCGGGCGGTCGCGGTCGGCATGGCCCGCGGCCCGCAGGCCGGGCTCGACCTGGCCGACGAGCTGACCGCCGAGCCCGCGCTGCGCGACTACCACCTGCTGCCGAGCGTCCGGGGTGACCTGCTGGCCCGGCTGCACCGGCCGGCCGAGGCCCGGCTGGAGTTCCGCCGGGCGGCCGAACTCACCCGCAACGCCGCCGAACGCGCCTTCCTGCTGGCCCGCGCCGACGCCCTCACGGAGCCCGGCGCCGACCCCGGCACCGGCCCTGCGGCGGGCCCGGCCCTCGGCCCGGCCACCCGCGCCTTCCTGGCCCGCCCGGAGCTGGACGCCTCGACCGTCCGCTCCTACGGGCAGACCGTGCGGCGGCTCTGCCTGGCGCTCGGGGAGGGCCGGCCGCTGGACGGGCTGACGGCCGATCAGGTGGCCGGGGTGTTCGCCGCTGCCTGGGGCAGCGCTGCCGGGCGCACCTGGAACCGGCACCGCGCGGCCGTACGCTCCTTCGCCCTCTGGGCCGGACTGCCGGGCCTGGCCCAGGAGTTGGCGGCGGTGTTGGAACGCCGCCCCGAGCCGGGGCGCCGGGCCGCCGAGGCGGTCGGTCCGACCCGGTTGGACGCGCTCTGCGCGTTGCCGGGGCCGACCGTCCGCGAGCACGTGCTGTGGCGGCTGCTCAGCGAGTCCGGCGCCGGGGTGAAGGCCGTGCTGGCCCTGAACGTCGAGGACCTGGACCTGGAGGACCGCCGCGCCCGCAACGGCATCGGCTGGCGCTCCGGCACCGCCCGACTGCTCCCCGAGCTGCTGGCCGGCCGCACCCGGGGCCCGCTCTTCCTGACCGACCGCCGCCCGGGCCCGGCCCGGCTGCCCACCGCCGACCTCTGCCCGGACACCGGCCGGGCCCGGCTCTCCTACGAGCGGGCCGAGTACCTCTTCAAGCGGGCCAGCGGCGGGCTCACCCTGAGCCGTCTCAAGCCCTGACCTCCGGTGGCCCCGGTCAGAACCCACCGGGCCCGAGGGTCAGCCGCAGCTCGTAGCGGTCCGCGCGGTAGGTCTCGTGGCTGTCGGCGCACGGGCTGCCGCCCTCGTCGAACGAGAGCCGTTCGGTGGTCAACACGGCGGAGGGGCCGCGCAGTTCGAGCAGGCGGCGCTGGCCTGCGTCGGCCAGGGCGGCCCGGGCGGTGTAGCGGGCCGAGACCGGGGCGTGGCCGGCGGCGGTGAGCTGGGCGAAGACCGAGGCGGTGGTGAAGTCGGCGGCGGGCAGCTCGGGGGCCACCGCGAGCGGGACCAGGTCGTGCGAGACGCAGATCGGCAGCCCGTCCAGGAGGCGTAGTCGCCGCAGCTCGAACAGCGCAGCGCCGGTCGGCACCCGGAGCCGTTCGGCCTCCTCGGAGCCGGCCGGTCTGGTCCGGGTGCCGAGCACCCGGGCGGTGACCACCCGGCCCAGCGAGCGGTTGAAGTCGGCGAAGCCGAGCAGGCCGGAGGTCTCCGGGGCGTGGCTGTGGCCGATCTGCCGCACCCGCCAGCCGCGCCGTTCGGAGGACTCCACCAGGCCCTGCTCCTCCAGTGCCTTGAGGGTGCGGCGCAGGGTGGAGCGGCTGATGCCGAGCTGCTCGCAGAGGTGACGCTCGGAGGGCAGCCGCCGGCCGGGGCCGAACGCGCCGGTGGCGACGGCGTGTTGGATCGCCTGCTGGGCGAGGACGTACGGCGGCTGGCCGGCGTCGGCGGCGACGGGCTCCAGGACGGGGTCGGCGGGCACCTGCGGTCCTCTCGGTCGGGGGTGTCCGGCACGGCAGCACGGCGGCACGGCACGGCGGCACGGGACTTTGGTCCGGCTTTCATCTGGTATCGCTCTGGTATACCTGAAGGTGTCCGGAGGGGGGAGACACCACGCCGGGGCCCGCGCCCCGTGCTCCTCGAACGGAAGGACCTCCCATGACCCGCATCCTCGACCTCGACGGCGCCCAGCTCACCGCCCTGCGCGGCCGCGCCCTGACCGCCGCCGTCGCGGAGAGCGAGGGCCGCACCATGGTCGGCGAGGTCTGGCCGAACACCGCGATGCTGGCCGGCGCGCACGAGACCGGCGGGGTCTCCAACATCGAGATCGCGGCGGCCTTCGGCGCCGACCTCGTCGTCCTCAACCTGGTGGAGACCGTCTTCGACGGCGAGCGCTGGCGGCTGCCGGTGCTCGGCGAGTTCGCCACGCTGGCCGAGCTCTCGGACTTCGTCGGGCGGCCGATCGGCGTCAACCTGGAGCCGGGCACGGTGCCCGAGGGCCGCAAGGCCACCGTGGAGAACGCCCGCCGCCTGATCGACCAGGGAGCCGCGATGCTCTGCGTCACCGCCAACCCGGCGACCGGGGCCGGCCTGGCCGACATCGCCCGCACCAGCGAGCAGTTGAGGTCCGCGCTCGGCGAGGACGCGGCGATCTGGTCCGGGAAGATGCACCTGGCCGGGCGCTCCGAGCCACTGGACGCGGCGGGCATGGCGGCGGTGGCCGAGGCCGGGGCGGACGGCGTCCTGGTCCCGCTGCCCGGCACCGTCCCGGGCGTCACCCGGGAGATCGCCGCCGAGGCCGTGCGGCGCATCCACGCGGCCGGGGCGATCGCGATGGGCACCATCGGCACCAGCCAGGAGGGCTCGCACCGCAATCTGGTGCCCCAACTCGCCCTGAACGCCAAGGAGATCGGGGTCGACGCGCACCACTTCGGGGACGCCTTCGTGTCCGGCGCGATGGACCCCGAGTTCATGTACGACTACTCGGTGGCGATCCGCGGCCGCCGGCACACCTGGATCCGGATGGCGCGCAACGTTCGCAAGCGTGGCTGAGGCCGAGCCCGCGCGGCGGCCGGTGAGCCGATCCTCCGTACCCTGACGGGCAGTCAGATGACTGAGGCCGCCGGTACGGCCGCGGCGGCACTGTGGTGCTGCACCCGGGAGAACGGAACCCGGGGCAGCACCGAGCAGTCACCGCAGAGGAGTTCACCGTGAAGCTTCGCACCACCGCCGTACGTCTCGCCCTGGGAACCGCCGCCCTGACCGGGGCCCTGCTCGCCACGGCCGTACCGGCCAACGCCTCCGTGCTCAAGGACGTCAGCAGCGGCTCGGGCAGCTGCCCGGCCAACTGGGTCTGCCTGTGGAGCGACAACAACTTCGTCCGGGGCAACCCCAAGGGCGGCACCGACTACGGCGCGGTCGGCTCGGACGAGAACACGGCCGACATGGGGAAGATCGTCTTCGAGAGCAAGCTCTGGCGCTGGAAGGGGATGCAGGACGAGGCCTCCTCTGTGGTGAACAACACCGGGAGCGCCATCTGCTTCTACGAGCACAACAACTACGGCGGCCTGGAGTTCCGGGTCGGCCCGCACGAGAAGTGGGCCTCGGTGCCGGGATGGATCAACGACAGGATCAGCTCCTTCAAGTACTGCTGACCCCCCGTAGACCCACCGATCCCGAGAAGAGGCCCACCGTGTTCACCAAGACCAAGCTCGCCAAGTTCGGCGTCTCCGCCGCCCTCGCGGCCGGACTGACCCTCGCCCTCTCCACCTCGGCCAACGCCGCCAGTGTCTACGACATCAGCCACGGCTCCGGCTCCTGCCCGGACGGCTACGTCTGCCTCTGGCCCGAGGCCAACTTCATCCACCACAACTTCGCCCTGGAGTCCAAGTACGGCTCCTACGGCTCGAACCAGAACGTCGGCGACATGGGCAAGCTGGGCCGCGGCCCGGCCGGCGACAAGGGCATGCAGGACGTCGCCTCCTCGCTCGTCAACAAGACCGGGAGCAGCATCTGCTTCTACGAGCACAACTGGTACGGCGGCCTGCAGTTCAAGGTCGGCCCGCACGAGGAGTGGCCGTACCTGCCGGGCTGGATCAACGACAAGATCAGCTCGTTCAAGTACTGCTGACCGGCGCGAGCGGGCTCAGGACGCGCCGCCGCAGGAGGTGCGGACCTTCAGGCTGGGCAGCAACTCGATGTGGTGGGCGGGGAGTTCCGGCTCCCCGCCCAGCCGTCGCAGCAGCAGCGACAGGGCGGTGGCGCCGACCGCCCGCTTGGGCGGGGCGACGGCGGTGAGCGGGGGCGCGGCCAGGGCGGCGAAGACGTCGTCGTAGGAGATCAGCGCGACGTCGGCGGGCACGTCCAGGCCCAGCGAGCGGAGCACGGGCGGGAGTTGGATGGCGTCCTGGTCGTTGTGGACCAGGACCGCGCGGGTGCCCTTGCGGGCGGCCGCGGCGATCTTCTCCGCGACCAGGGCCGGGTCGGCGGGGCCGCCGCCGGGGCGGTGCAGGTCGATCACCGGATGGGCGGCGAGGCCGAGCAGCTCGGCTCCCGCGGCGTAGCCGGTGCGGACCTGGTGGGCGGTCCAGGTGTCCTCGCGTGCGGCCAGCAGTACCGAGGTGTGCCCGAGGGCGGCGAGGTGACGCAGTGCCAGCAGGGCGCCGTGGCGGTGGTCGGAGACCACCGAGTCGAGTTCGGCACCGGGGCTCTCGGGGGCCGCGCGGCGCTCGACCAGGACGGCGGGGACGGGCAGCTCGCCGAGCCAGGCGGAGTCCTCGGCACGGCCGCCGGGCTGCCAGTTGGGGGTGAGCAGCAGGCCGTCCACGCCGGAGTCGAGCAGGCGGGCGGCCTGCTCCTGGTCGTCGCGGGCCTCGTAGGGGGCGATGCCGAGCACCAGGCGGGCACCGGCCGCCGCCGCGGCGGTCCGGGCGCCGGCGATCACCTCGTCGAAGTAGGAGCCGACGGTGGGCACCAACATGCCGATCACCCGCTCACCCGTGGGGACCGGCGCGGCCGGATCGGCGGCGGCGAGCGAGACGGAGCCGTGCGAGCGGTTGAGGCGACCGCTCTCGGCGAGGGCGGCGACGTCGCGGCGGACGGTCACGGCCGGGATGCCGAGACGGGTCGCCAGGTCCGCCACCCGGACCGTGCCGAGCTCGCGGACGGCCTCGGTGATGCGGGTCCGCCGTTCGTCGGCCGAGATGGTCATGGGCTTCCTTCTCCAGATCTGCGGTCTGCGGGTGCACGGGTCTGTCGCGATCATCTGATCACTTTGTATCATTCGATCGCCGTTTGATCTAACGGTCTGCAGTGATCCGTTCACCGCTCAAGGAGTCCACCCCACTCATGCTCCTGCCTCGCACAGCCCTCACCCTCCTCGCGGTCACCGCCGCCGTCCTCCCCGCCGCTCCGGCGGCCGAGGCCGCCGCGGGAGCCCACTACCTCGACTGCTCCGCGCCCACCAACGGTACCGGCACGGCCGCCAGCCCCTGGAACAACCTGGCCGCCGCCAACGCCCACCTCTTCGGGCCCGGTGACCAGCTCCTGCTCAGGCGCGGGGCGACCTGCCTGGGCACCCTCAAGCCCCAGGGCTCCGGCACCGCCGGCTCCCCCGTCACCCTGTCCGGCTACGGCACCTCCACCTCCCGTCCCGTGGTCCAGGGCGACCCGGCCTCCACCGAGAAGGCCGCCGTCCACCTCTACAACGTCGAGCAGTGGGAGCTGCGCGAGCTGGAGATCACCTTCCCCGACCCCGCCGCCACCAAGCGCGAA